>NZ_RAWQ01000059.1:0-46008 GCF_003668965.1 Corallococcus sp. AB030 | reverse complement strand
CCCGGCGTCCGTGCGCTTCCAGGGGCTGTGGCTCTTCTCGCCCCGGGCGGACCTGAGCATCCTCGTGCTGCCCACGCTGCTGATGCTCGCCTCCGTGTGGCTCGCGAGCCTCACCGGCGAGGGCTCGCAGGGGTTCGCCCAATCCATTGGCCGGTGGACGTCGCAGTACGTCTTCCTCAACGGCACGCACGTCATCCTCACCTTCCTGTTGGTGGGCACCCGGCGCGAGTTACTGCACACCACGCCCCACCAATCCCGGCTGCTCGTGGGCGGCGCTTCGGCGGTGTTCGCGCTCACCTTCGCGCTGCTCTGGTACGGGGACAGGTACGCGCCGCTGCTCGCGCTGCTGCTGGGCGCGGGCATCCACGGCCTGGAGTACTTCTTCCTCACCGGCCGCATGCTCCAGCCCACGCCAGGGGAGACCACGACCCGCCTGCGCGGCCCGCGCGTGTGGGCGGCGATGCTGGCCGTGATGGCCCCCATCATCCTGGTGGGCGTGGTCAACAGCCCCTTCGTCACCCTGGCGGACGGCGTCACGCAGGGCGCGGCGACGGCCTTCTTCCTGCGGCAGCAGCCCCTGTGGTCGCTGGGGGTCCTCGCCACCAACGCGGTGGTGCTGGCGCACTACTTCGCGGACGCGTTCCTCTACCGCTTCCGCATCCCCCGCGTGCGCGAGGTGACGCTCCCCCGCCTGGGCCTGGGCTGAAACCGGGGCCCGGCTGCTCGCCCTCCAGGCCCGCTCAAGTCGCACCTTTCCCTGGCGCGCCCGGGAGGGTAAGCACCAGGGCGTGAAGAACCTGGCCGTCGAGAACCTCCCGCCGTCGTCCCCTGAACCTGACTCGGCCCCGCCCTCCGATGTCTCCGTCGAGGACGTGCGCCGCGCCACGGCGCTGCTCAACACGCTCGCCAAGCACCGCGTGCTCTTGCACCGACTCCCAGACGAGGACCACCACTCCCTGCTGGCCGCCGCGAGCCGGCTCGTCTACCCGGACAAGGCCTCGAAGAACCGGCTCCAGAGCGCGCTCAAGAAGGAGCGCAAGGACGCGCAGCGCGCCAACGACCGGGCCGTGCGCTCCAGCACGGAGATCCGCATGCTGCGCAAGGCGCCGGTGCTCAGCCTGCCCGCGCTGCCCGCGCCGCCGCCGGAAGCGACCCCGGAGCGCCTGCTGGAGGTGCCGCGCAAGTGCTACGTGTGCAAGGCGGAGTACCGCAAGCTCCACTTCTTCTACGACGCCATGTGCATCCCGTGCGGGGACCTGAACTACGCCCGGCGCACGCAGCGCGCGGACCTCACCGGCCAGGTGGCGCTCATCACCGGCGCGCGGGTGAAGATTGGCTTCCAGGCGTCGCTGATGCTGCTGCGCTCGGGCGCGACCGTCATCGCCACCACGCGCTTCCCCCAGGACGCGGTGCACCGCTACGCGCGCGAGCCGGACTTCGCGGACTGGGCCCACCGGCTCCAGGTGCACGGCCTGGACCTGCGGCACGCGCCCAGCGTGGAGCTGTTCGCGCGCCACATCGAACAGACGCACGAGCGGCTGGACATCCTCATCAACAACGCCGCGCAGACCGTGCGCCGGCCCCCGGGCTTCTACCAGCACCTGCTGGAGGGCGAGCTGAGCGACGCCGGCACCCTGGAGCCCCAGCTGCGCGCGCTGCTCGCGGGCCATGAGGCCTGCATCTCCGCGCTCCGTCCCGCGCTGGGCCCGGGCGATATGGGCAACACGTCACTGCCCGTGGCGACCTGGCGCAGCGGCGACCCGGCATTGGGCATCCACTCCTCCGCGGCGCTGTCCCTGATGCCCTACGCCATGGAGCAGGAGGGCGACACGCGCGCCCTCTTCCCGGAAGGCCGGCTGGACGCGGACCTCCAGCAGGTGGACCTGAGGGCCACGAACTCCTGGCGCCTGCGGCTGGGGGAGGTGCGCACCGCGGAGATGCTGGAGGTCCACCTGGTGAACGCGGTGGCGCCCTTCATCCTGTGCGGGAAGTTGAGGCCGCTGATGCTGAAGGACCGCTCGCGGCCGGGCCACATCGTCAACGTGTCCGCGATGGAGGGCAGCTTCTCCCGAGGGACGAAGACGGACAAGCACCCGCACACCAACATGGCCAAGGCCGCGCTGAACATGATGACGCTGACGTCCGCGCCGGACTACGCGCGCGACAACATCTTCATGAACGCGGCGGACACCGGCTGGGTCACCGACGAGGACCCCGCTCATCATGCCGAGCGCAAGGTGCAGGAGCTGGACTTCCAGCCCCCACTGGACATCCTGGACGGGGCCGCGCGCATCGTGGACCCCGTCATCACCGCCGTGAACACCGGCGAGTACGTCTGGGGCAACTTCTTCAAGGACTACCGCCCCACGAACTGGTGAGCCCCGGCCCTCAGCGCAACGCGCCCCAGTTGTAGGTCGCGTTGCTCCCGCCGGTCAGCACGCGCCAGTACGTGCCTTGATAGCCATACGTGTCCTTGATGGCCTTGTAGCCGCTGGACACGTTCCAGTCGTTGGGGCTCGTCGTGCCCAGGTTGTAGACAAGCGAGTCGCCCCAGATGGAGTAGATGGCCCACGGGCGCGCGTCCAACTCAGACACCGTGCCGTAACGGCTGTCACCCCAGCGCACCGGGAGCTTGTCCGTCTCCGCCAGCATGCGCGGTTTGTTGTAGCCCGCGAGCCCCGTGTAGAACTGGGCCGGGAAGTAGGGATTGCCGTGGTAGATGTCCACGCCCACCACGTCCACGCGGTCGTTGCCCGGGTAGTAGTTCCACGGGTCCCCGCCGTAGGTGCCGTCCCACTCGTACGGCGACCAGACGAAGAGGAGGTTCTTCAAACCGCGCGTCTTCACCAGGTAGTCGTGCGTGATGTTCCAGAGCTGCTTGTACTGGGCGGGGTCCTGGTTCGCCCACCAGAACGGCGACGCGCTCCCCTTCTTGTTCATCTCGTGGAAGGGGCGGTACAGCACCGGCACGCCCTGCTGCTGGAGGTACTCGAGCTTGTCCGCCGCGAAGGACAAGTCCCGCAGCAGCGCCTGGTACTCCGCCGTGTTGGCCTGCCAGTTGATGACCCGGCCGAACCAGTTGTAGTCCATCCATGACTGCCGGAAGTTGTTCGGCCAGCTCTTCACGGATGCGCCCGGATAGGACATGTGGAAGCTGAACCCCACGATGCCCTCGCCGTAGCTGAAGCGGTCTCGCGCGAAGCCCACCGCATAGTCCACGTAGGCTTCCGCGTACGTGTTGCGGTAATTGCCCGGCCCGAAGTCGAACTCCACAAAGCCTGGACGGCGGCCGGAGATGTCCCCCACCTTCACCCAGTACTCGCCCGCGTAGGCTTCCTTCTGGGCCTCGCAGTGCTGGCCCATGATGGTCTGCTTCGTCCCGCCGTCGCGGCTGTTGTTCTCCAGGTCCGTCAGCAGGTTGTAGACCTTCTGCGCCTGCGCCGTGGGGCCGGGCGTGCTCAACGTCCGGGACACCTGGGCGCTCGCGCGGCCCGCGCCCAGGCACAGCACCAGCGCGGCCAGAAGGAAGGAGAGGGATGGCTTCGGGGGGACGTGCGTCACGCGAGGACCTCCAGTGGCTGCCCGGGGAGCAGCCAGGGTGTCACCTCTCCTGCGCGAATTGCATGAATTTCAGCTTAGGCGCATCTATCCACCGGCGTGCGGGCGGGTTCGCAAGGGCCTGGATTCACTGCCAAAGGGCCGCTCCGGTGCTATCAAGCAGGCCACCATGCCTGAAACGCCTTCGCCCCTGTTCAACGCGGTCCCCGTGGAGATGGACTTCCCGGCCGAGGAGCGCCGCATCCTGGCCTTCTGGAAGGAGCGCGGCATCTTCGAGAAATCGCTCAAGGCGAACGAAGGCAAGCCCTCCTTCGTCTTCTACGAAGGCCCGCCCACCGCGAACGGCCTGCCCCACAACGGCCACGTCCTCACGCGCGTCATCAAGGACCTGTTCCCGCGCTACCAGACCATGCGAGGCCACTACGTGCCGCGCAAGGCGGGCTGGGACACGCACGGCCTGCCGGTGGAGGTGGAGGTGGAGAAGGAGCTCCGCATCCACGGCAAGGCGGAGATTGAGAAGTACGGCGTGGAGCCCTTCACGGAGCGCTGCATCGAGTCCGTGTTCCGCTACACGGGGGAGTGGGAGCGGCTGACCCAGCGCATCGGCTTCTGGGTGGACCTCAACGAGGCCTACGTCACCTATCACCGTGGCTTCGTGCAGAGCGTGTGGTGGGCGCTCTCCGAGCTCTACAAGAAGGGCCTGCTGTACCAGGGCCACAAGGTGGTGTGGTGGTGGCCGCGCGGCGGCACCGCGCTGTCCGCCGCCGAAGTAGGCCTGGGCTACAAGACGGTGGACGACCCCAGCGTCTACGTGGCCTTCCCCCTGCGCGATGCTCCGGACACGTCGCTGCTCATCTGGACGACGACGCCCTGGACGCTGCCGTCCAACATGTACGCGGCGGTGAACCCGTCCGTGGACTACGTCACGGTGGACGCGGGCGACCGCAAGCTCATCCTCGCCGCGGCGCTGCGCGAGGAGCTGGCCAAGAAGCTGAAGAAGGACCTGCCCGTGCTGTCCACGCAGAAGGGCAGCGACCTGGTGGGCAAGCGCTACACGCCGCCCTTCGACACGTACTTCGCGAAGGAGGCGGACGCCACGCTGCCCCTGAAGGACGGCGGACAGGACACGGTGGGCTGGCGCGTGATTCCGGCGGACTTCGTCACGCTGGACAGCGGCACGGGCATCGTCCACACGGCGCCCGCCTTCGGCGAGGACGACTACAAGGCCTACCGCAAGGACGCCACGCGCTTCCAGGACCCGGACGCGCTGGGCATGCGCTGCGCGGTGAAGCCGGACGGCACGTTCTCGGAAGAGGTGCCGCTCGTCGCCGGCCGCTTCGTGAAGGACGCGGACAAGGACCTGCAGCGCAACCTGAAGGAGCGCGGGCTGCTCATCCACACGGAGCAGTACCGCCACGAGTACCCCTTCTGCTGGCGCGCGGACGAAGACCCGCTCATCCAGTACGCCCGCCCCGCCTGGTACATCCGCACCACCTCCGTCATCGAGCAGGCCAAGGCCAACAACCAGCAGGTCAACTGGGTCCCGGAGAACATCAAGGACGGCCGCTTCGGCGACTTCCTGGACAACAACGTGGACTGGGCCCTGTCGCGCGAGCGCTACTGGGGCACGCCGCTGCCGCTGTGGATCCACTCGGAGACGGGTGAGACGGAGGCCGTGGCCTCCATCGCGGAGCTGCGCCAGAAGCCGGGCAACAACGTGGCCGCCGTGGAGGCGGAGCTGAAGGCGTTCCTCGCCGGCAAGCCGCACGAGTCCAACGCGGAGCACCTGCTGGTCCACAAGCCGTGGATCGACAAGGTCACGTACGAGAAGGCTGGCTCCGGTGGGAAGTTCCAGCGCGTCCCGGAAGTGGTGGACGTGTGGTTCGACTCCGGCTGCATGCCCTTCGCGCAGTGGGGCTTCCCTCACGCGGAAGGCAGCAAGGAGACCTTCAACCGCGCGTTCCCGGCGGACTTCATCTCGGAGGCCATCGACCAGACGCGCGGCTGGTTCTACTCGCTGCTGATGGTGAGCACGCTCCTCTTCGACGAGGAGACGCAGAAGCGCATGGGCCTGACGCCCAAGCGTGAGTGGCCCATGCCGTACAAGAGCTGCATCGTGCTCGGCCATGTCTCCGACAAGGAGGGCAAGAAGGAGTCCAAGTCCAAGGGCAACTACACCCCGCCGGAGATCATCCTGGACGAGGTGCGCATGGACTTCGCGGTGCTCACCGCCACGGAGGCCGGCGTCCCGGCGGAGCCCGGCGTGGCGCTCATCGCGCGCGAGGACCTGGAGGGCCTGGACACGCAGGAGGGCGCGAAGGTGCTGCTCTTCCGCCCGGACCGGCCGGACGCGCCCGTCAGCGTCACCGTGAAGGTGCACAAGAAGCTCAAGCGCCGCGTGGTGCTGCTGGCGCCGCAGGAGCTTGAGCAGCTGGGCGTGAAGCCCACCGCGCGCGGCGTGGACGTGATGCCGGTGGAGGTGCCCCGGCTGGCGGCCACCGAGCGCGTGGTGCTCAAGGACCCCGCCACCAAGGCGCCGGGCGCGGACGCGTTCCGGTGGTTCTTCTACGCGGCCAGCCCCACCTGGTCCAACACGCGCCACTCGCTGGCGAACGTGCGGCTGTTGCAGAAGGACTTCCAGGTCAAGCTGCGCAACGTCTACTCGTTCTTCACCATCTACGCGAACATCGACGGGTTCAACCCGGCGAAGGGCACCGCGTCCAGCACGGAGGCCCCGTGGCTGGCCATCCGCAAGAGCCAGGGCTGGCGCGAGGTGAAGGCCCGGCCGGTGCTGGACCGGTGGATCCTCTCCGAGGTGCAGCTCACCCTGCGCGACGTGGCCAAGGCACTGGACACGTACCAGGTCTACGACGCGGCCCAGCGGATGGTGGCGCTGGTGGACGCGCTGTCCAACTGGTACCTGCGCCGCAGCCGCGAGCGCTTCTGGGCGCCGGGCTTCGAGCAGGACAAGCAGGACGCGTACTTCACGCTCTACGAAGCGCTGACGACCATCACCGCCATGTCCGCGCCCTTCATCCCGTTCTTCGCGGATGACATGTGGGGCAACCTGGTGGGCAAGCCGTGGGGCGCGGCGCAGCCGGAGAGCGTGCACCTGGCGAGCTTCCCGGACGTGGACGCGAGCCTCATCGACGAGGGGCTGGCCGCGGAGATGGGCGCGGTGCGCGAGCTGGTGTCGCTGGGTCTCAAGGTCCGCACGGACAACCGGCTCAAGGTGCGCCAGCCGCTGTCGCGCGCGGACGTCATCCTGTCGCGCCGCGAGCTGACGGAGCGCGTGGCGGTGTACCAGGCGCTCATCAGCGACGAGCTGAACGTGCACACCGTGAAGTGGGTGGAGCCGGGCAGCCCGGAGGCGGACGTGGTGCGCTACCGCGTGCGTCCCAACCTGCGCGCCATGGGCAGCCGGCTGGGCCCCAAGCTCGCGCCGGTGCGCAAGGCGTTCGACTCGGGGGATGGCCGCGCGCTGCACCAGGAGCTGCTCCAGACGGGCAAGGTCGCCCTGAACGTGGGCGGCGAGGACATGGTCTTCCCCGCCGAGGAGCTGGAGACGCTGGTGGAGGCACAGCCGGGCTACGCCGCCGCGGGCGGAGGCGTGGGCGTGGTGGTGATGCACACGCAGCTCACGGAAGCCCTGGTGGACGAAGGCCTGGTGCGCGAGCTGCTGGCGCGCGTGCAGGGCTCCCGCAAGGACATGAACCTGGGCTACACCGACCGGATCCGCCTGTGGGTGGACGGCGATGACCGCGTGAAGCGCGTCGTCGACGCCGCCCGCGACGAGATTGCCCGCGAGACGCTCGCCTCCGAAATCCACGTGGGCCCCGAGGGGCTCACCGGCACGGAGGAGGAGGCCAGCCTCAACGGCCTGCCCGCGAAGCTTCGCGTCGAGCGCGCCTGAAACCCGGACCTCCGGATAGCAGGGAAAGACAGCTCCGGGTAATCCCATACCCGGGGCCGTAAATACAGACATCCGGTGTGATGCGGCGAGGACCGGGAGGGCGTGGGCGACTCCCGGCTTGCCGCCTCAGGGGGCGCGTGTTACGCGACAGGGCGTCCCCCTGATTTCGCAAATCATTCTCAACATGCCCACTTTGTTCCGCAGCCGTCCGCGCAGCCTCGTCCCGGGGGCGCTGCTTGGCGCCTCCATCTCCCTCCTCGCCTCCCCTGCCCTGGCGCAGGAGCCCGCCGCGCCCCAGGAGGCCCCGGCTCCGGAGACCCCGGCGCCCGCGCAGGACTCGAACCCGGAACCCGGCGCCGCGCCCGCGGACGACGGCGTCTACGACCTGCCCACGGTGGTGGTGGAGAGCGAGCGCGCCAACGGCCCGGTGCAGGGCTACACCGCGCGCCGCAGCGGCAGCGGCACGAAGACGGACACCGCGATTGGCGACACGCCTCAGTCGGTGTCGGTGGTGGGCCGGGCGCAGATGGACGCGCAGCAGGTGCAGTCCGTGACGGAGGCCACGCGCTACACGCCGGGCGTGCGCTCGGACACGTTCGGCGCGGACCCTCGCAACGACTGGTTCCTGATTCGCGGCTTCACGTCCCAGGAGGGCGGCTACTTCCTGGACGGGCTCCAGCTGTACTCCAGCAGCTTCGCCACCTGGCGCATGGAGACCTTCGGCCTGGAGCGCGTGGAGACCGTGCACGGCCCCTCGTCCGTGCTGTACGGCGGCACGTCTCCGGGCGGTCTGCTCAACATGGTGGGCAAGCGTCCGCCGGTGGAAGGGCACATCCGGCACGTGGAGCTGAGCGTCAACGAGTTCGCCAACGGCTACGCGGCCGTGGACTTCGGCGGCGCCATCGACTCGGGCAATCACTGGCGCTACCGGGTGACGGCGCTGGCGCGCGGCGGCGGCACGCAGGTGGAGGAGACGGACAACAACCGGCTCTTCATCGCGCCGGCCCTCACCTGGGCACCGTCGGACAATACGGCGCTGACGCTGTACGGCAGCTTCATGGCGGACCGCACGCAGGGTCAGAACTTCCTGCCGTACGTGGGCACCGTGGTGGACGCGCCCTATGGCCGCATCCCCACCGACCTCTTCACCAGCGACAAGAGCCTGGACCACTTCCAGCGCAACCAGTCCTGGGCGGGCTACGAGTTCTCCCACCGCTTCAACGACACCTTCACGCTGCGGCAGAACCTGCGCTACGCGCACCTGGACCTGGACTTCCAGACGCTCTACGGCGTGGGCTACGTGGGTGAGCCGGCGGACGCGCAGCTGTCCCGCGGCAACTTCGTCACCCGGCCGACCGCGAACCTCTTCTCGGTGGACACGCAGGGCGACGTGCGGTTCAGCACCGGCCCCGTGCGCCACCTGGTGCTCGCGGGCGTGGACTTCAAGAACTACGTGCTGAACGACGAGCAGGGCTACGAGGCCGGCGCGCCGCTGGACCTGCTCAACCCCGTGCGTGGCGACTACACGCCCACGGAGTCGCGCTACACGCTGAACCAGTCCACGCAGAACCAGTTGGGCGTCTACCTCCAGGACCAGCTGCGCATCGGCGACCGGCTGAGCCTGGTGCTGAGCGGGCGTCATGACTGGGTAGGCATGGACGTGGACAACGAGCTCGCGCCCACGGCCAACTACGACGGCAGCGAGAGCGCCTTCAGCGGCCGCGCGGGTCTGCTCTACCGCTTCGACTTCGGCGTCGCGCCGTACGTCAGCTTCTCCAAGTCGTTCAATCCGGTGGCCGGGACGAAGTCGGACGGCTCGATCTTCGAGCCGGAGAAGGGCCAGCAGCTTGAAGCGGGCGTGAAGTACCAGCCGGATGCATTCCCGGTGCTGGTGGGTCTGTCGGTGTTCGAGCTGAAGCGTCAGAACTTCGTGACGACGGACGGCTCCTTCAACCAGCTGCAGATTGGCGAGGTCCGTTCGCGCGGCTTCGAGGTGGAGGCCAACGCCACGCTGATGCACGGGCTGAGCCTGATTGGCTCCGCGTCGCTGTACTCGCTGGAGATCACCGAGGGCGCGGACTTCGAGCTGGGCAAGCGCCCGGTGGGTGTGCCGGAGGTGCTGGCGTCGCTGTGGCTGGACTACACGTTCAAGGACGGAGCGCTGCGCGGCTTCGGCGCGGCGGCGGGCGTGCGCGGCGTGGGCAGCTCCTTCGCGGACCGCGAGAACACGCTGGACGTGCCGGGCTTCACGCTGGTGGACGCGAGCGTGCACTTCGAGCGCGGCCCGTGGCGCGCGGCCGTCAACGCCTCCAACCTGGGCGACAAGACCTACGTGTCCTCGTGCAGCTCCGCGACGGCCTGCTTCTACGGCGAGCGCCGCCGCGCGTCCGCCACTGTCGGCTACACCTGGTAGCCATCACGCAGGCCTGAAGGGTCCTTCCGGAAGCCTCACCGCCGGAAGGGCCTGAAGCCATCACACACTGCGGAACCCCTGGGGCCTTCGCCTGGCACGTCTCCGCCAGCGAGGGCCGCAGTCGTTCCCGGGTGCCGCGCCTCGAGATTCCGGAAGCGCCACGGTCGCGCGTTGACGGGACGGCTCCCGAGCGCCAGGCCCGCGCAACGAAGGTTGTCCCCCTGGGTGAGAAGGTAAGAACCCCGACGGGGCGCCCCGTCGGCGGCGCACCGAAAAAACCTGTCCGACAGTCGGACAAGTCTTGAAGCCCATGGCGCGGGGGCTCCGCTCCGCCCGGGCAGCGGAAACCTGTCCGACTGTCGGACAAGTTTTGAAGTCCGAGGCCCGGCGGCTCCGCTCCACCCGGGCAGCGAGAACCTGTCCGACTGTCGGACAAGTTTTGAAGTCCGAGGCCCGGCGGCTCCGCTCCACCCGGGCAGCGAGAACCTGTCCGACTGTCGGACAAGTCTTGGAACCGCATGTCCAGGGTGAGCCCCTGCCCCCCGCCGAGCAGCGGAAACCTGTCCGACTGTCGGACAAGTTCTGGAACCTCATGCCCAGGGCGGGCCCCTGCCCCCTCCGATGCAGCGGAAACCTGTCCGACTGTCCGACAGGCTTTGGAAGCCCACGTCCAGGGAGGGCCTCCGTCCCGGCCGATGCGCGGAAACCTGTCCGACTGTCCGACAGGTTTGGCGGACCGCGTCGGGCAGGGGACGGACTGCATGGGAGTCCGGGGCCCGGCGCGTCCCGCGCGCATGTCAGCCTCTGTGATTACGCTTTGACGAGGGGCCCTTCGGGCGCGGCGCCACCGGACACGGGCTCCGCCGTCTTGCGCCTGCGCACACCCCACGCGAGCCCGCCGCACCCCAGCGCCATCGCGGCCAGGAACGCTTCCGCAATGAACACCGGTGGCAGACCACGCGACAGCGCAGTGAACAGGTTCGCGTCCTGCGTCACCACGTCGCCCACCACCACCGCGCCGAACAGCACCGCGGCCGCGGCGCTCAGCACGCTGCCCACCCGGCGCGACGACCCTCGCGGCACGAGCGCGATGACCACCGCGAGCGCCCACGCGCCCAGGAACAGGCCGAACTCCCAGTCGCCCCGCCGCACCAGCGCCCACGGCAGCACGCGGTTCGCGGCGCAGTACACCGCCGTGCCGAATGCGAGCCCCGCGGAGACGCCCACCGTCAGCCGCTCCAGCACGCGGTTGCCCCTATGCGTGCGCAGCGGGTCCCGGCGCTCCAGCCAGATGAGGTTTCCCGTGACGAGCACCGCGCACATCGCCAGCGAGAGCAGCGCATAGAGCGGCTTCATCAGCGCCTCCGCGAACCGGCCCGCGTGCAGGTCGAAGAGCAGCCGCTCAAAGGAGAAATTCGGCGTGCGGGACTCCACGCTCGACCCGAACGTCTCTCCACTCACGCTGTCCACGTGCGCGAAGTGGTCCGGCCCCAGCGGGGACAACTGGAAGTACACGCCCGCCCAGCCGCGCGCGTCGCCGTAGTCGTGAAGCTCCACGTAGCGGGGCGTGCCCTCCGCGCCAGGCACCGACGCGCGCGCCCGGTCCACCACCGTGTCCAGCGACAACATGGGCGCGTCCTTCCCCGCCGCCTCCCGCACGGGCACGCTGTAGCCGCGCAGCTTCGTCACCCGGTCCGCCTGTCCCCGGTACACCACGCTCCCGAAACCCTGCGCCACCAGCCCCGCCAGGCACAACACCGCCCCCGTCCACGCCAGCATCGCGGTGAACGGCAGCCCGAAGATGCCCAGCACCTTGTGCGCGTCCGACGCGGAGAAGCGCGGCTTCGCCGTGGGCCGGAAGCGCCACCACTGCGCGCGCAGGTCCTTCAGGTGGATCCACAGGCCGCTGACCAGCGCCACCAGCAGCGCCACCGACACCAGCCCCGTGAACTCCATCCCCCAGGGCACCCGGTAGAAGAAGTGCATCCAGTACAGTTCGCTCGCCAGCCGGCTGCGCTCCGGCAGCGAGGTGCCGGTGACGGGGTCCAGCCACAGCACGCGCATCCCCGTGGGCTCGAAGAGGTACGCGGTGATGAACCGCGTCTCCTCGTGCGTGAGCATCCCCACGTGAGCGCCGCGCGGCAGCGGCCCCTGCTCGCGCACCCGGTCGAGCATCAGGTCGAACGACGGCGGTGACTCCGAGGGCGGCGCGACGTGGAGCGCGGGCTCCTGCCACACCTCCAGCTCCTCACGGAACATCGCGAAGACGCCACAGAAGAAGATGACGAACAGGAACAGGCTGGCGACGACGCCCGCCCACGCGTGCAGGTCGAACTGGATGCGGAACGTCCGGGGCGACAGCTTCATCGCGGCCCCCGCACGGCCAGCGCGACGGCCACCGGCACCACCACCGCCAGGCACACGCCCCACGCCACCCGGCCATTCCGCGCCAGCGGCAGCGCGCACGCGAATCCCACCCACACGGGCAGCACCACGTGGAAGCCCAGCGCGAAGGCCCACGGCCCCGACACCGGCAGGAACGCCATCACCGCCGCGCCCACCGCGAACGCCGCGAGCGGAGCCCCCATCACCGTCGCCAGCGTCCGCGCGACGGAGTGGTTCGCCGCATTGTTACCGCGACCCGCGCTCATCGCCCCACGCCCATCAGCGCCACCGGCACCAGTCCCGCCACGCCACTCGCCCACGCGAACGTGCGCGCCCGCGAAGGCCGGGGCGAGAGCACCAGCACCAGCACCGAGGCCGCCGTCATCGCGAGCACCAGCAGCACCAGCAGCCCCGCCACCCACCCGAAATCACCCACGCAGCACCCCAGCGACGCGAGCCCCGGCACGGCCGCGAGCCACCGCGCACGGCCACCCACGCCCATCCACGACACCGCCGACACGCAGAAACACAGCGCGGCGAGGCTCAACATCGCGTCCACCGCGCGACCCCGTCTCTTGACTCGAAGTTGATAATGACTTGCATCCTCACGAGTGCCCCCAGGCCTGTCAAGGCAGGCGGAAGGCACCCGTGCTCACGGTGCAAGCGTCGACGCACGAACACCGTGCGCGCACCGCGCTTCCAGGAAATGCGGCACTCCGGATGATGGCGGGATGAGCGAAGCCGCGACCTTGAAGGGCAGCTGTCACTGCGGTGCGACGCGGTTCAAGGTGACCGTGCACCCCAAGGACGTCACCCGCTGCAACTGCACGTTCTGCTCCAAGCGCGGCGTGCTCTGGGCCTACTACGAGCCCGAGCAGGTGACGTTCACGCGCCGCGAGAACGTGGCCACCTACGCGCGCAACGAGCCCGTGGCGCACCACCACTGCCAGCAGTGCGGCTGCGGCACGTGGACGGACACGCCCGTCTGGGAAGACAACGCGCCCGTGCCCGGCAGGTTCAAGGTGGGCCTCAACGCGCGCCTGTTCGACGACTTCAATCTGGACGCGGTGCGCGTGAGGTTCGTGGACGGCCGCAACCTCTGGTAGCCGTCAGAAGCGCGGGGCCGGAGCGCGGGCCTCCGGGAAGTCGGTGGACACGGAGAGGTCCTTCCACTTCTGGTCCTCCGCCTTGAGCGCATCCAGCTTCTGCTGTGACAACTCGAACGCGTCGCTGCCCAGCACCAGGTGCAGCGGCGGGGACTCCATCGAGGCCACCTGGAGCAGCACCTGCGCCGCGCGGTCCGGGTCCCCCGCCTCCTTGCCCGTTCGCGAACGCATGTGCTGGGCCACCACGCCCACCGTGGGCGCGTACTCCGGCCGGAACTCCGGGATGGTCATGGACGCTCCCGCCCAATCCGTGCGGAAGCCACCCGGCTCCAGCACCGTCACCTTCACGCCGAAGGGCGCGGTCTCCTTGGCCAGGACCTCGGAGAGGCCTCCCACTGCCCACTTCGCGGCCTGATACGCGCCCAGCCCCGGCGTGGACAGGCGGCCTCCCACGGAGGACACCTGGATGATGTGCCCGGAGCGCTGCTCGCGGAGCACCGGCAGCGCGGCCCTCGTGACGTTCAGGACGCCGAAGAGGTTGGTGTCGAGCTGCGAGCGGAAGTCCTCGTCCGTCACCTGCTCGATGGGCGCGAGGCTACCGTAGCCCGCGTTGTTCACCACCACGTCCAGGCGGCCGAACGCATCCACTGCTGCCTGTACGGCGGCCCTCGCCTGCTCGGGGTTCGTCACGTCCAGCGCCACCGCGCGGACCCGGTCCCCGTAACGCTCCACCAGGGAAGCCAGCTGCTCCGGCTTGCGCGCCGTGGCCACCAGGCGGTGCCCGGCCGCCAGCACGGCCTCCGCGAAGCTGCGTCCCAGGCCTCGGGAGGAACCGGTGATGAGCCAGACACGGGACGTCTCAGGGGTCGCACTCATGTCAGGAAATCCTTTCAACTAACCAGTTGGTTACATGGATATATTGGCCCTCCTGACAGGGTGCAACCCGGAATGGTCTGGGGCATGGTGGGCAGGCATGGCTGGAGACGCTCAGAAGACCCGGCAGCGCCTGCTGGAAGCGGCCGCGGAGGAGTTCTCGGAGAAGGGCATCGCGGGCGCGCGCGTGGACCGCATCGCGGCGGCGGCCGGCTGCAACAAGGCGCTCATCTATTCGTACTTCGGCAGCAAGGAGCAGCTGTTCGACGCGGTCTTCGAAGCGCACGTGGCGGAGGTGGCGCGCGAGACGCCCATCGACGCGGCGGACCTGCCCGCCTACGCGGGGCGGCTGTTCGACGGCTTCCAGACCCGGCCCCAGGTGCTGCGCCTGGCCACCTGGTACGAGCTGGAGCACGGCCCCTCCGTGGACATCCCGGAGCCTGTCGCGCGCAGCAACCAGCACAAGGCGGCCGCCATCGCGAAGGCACAGAAGGAGGGGCTGGTGTCGAAGCACTTCGCCGCGGACGAGCTGCTGGCGCTGGTGCTGGCCCTGTCCAAGACGTGGGCCTTCCCGCTGTCGTACTGCGCCACGGCCACCCCGCCCACACCCGCGGAGATCCGCCGGCGGCGCCGCTCCGTAGTGGAGGCGGTCCGGCTGCTGGTGTCGCCCGTCAGTCCCACCTCGTGAACCACGTCAGGGCGCGGGCTTGAACATGAACTTCCGCCTTCCCTCGAACGCTGGCCACAGCATGCTGGAAGGGAAGGTCCGCCGGGCCGTGTCCCTGGACTCGGAGCCCTGCCTGCTGATGGAGCTGCGAAGCACCGGCACCTGCTTCCGCAGGGACAATCATGACTTCATGGAGGTCGTGGAAGACTTCGACCTCCGGCTGCCACAGGTCGTGGTGCTCCGCTCCCACTTCGACGCGCTGCTGCGAGCACTCCGGCAATGGCAGGTCACCCAGGAGCCGTTCAGCCTGGACCTGGACCATGGACGGGACGTCACCTGCACCGTCGAGGTCCGTCCCCACTCGGATGCGGCCAGCGACCGGTGGAAGCCGGACTTCACCCTCGTCTACGCGAGCCCGAAGGCGCGCATCGAGGTCAACTTCAGCGTGGACGCTTCGTGCCTGCTGGAGTGGACCGAGGGCCTGGAGCAGGCCGTGGCCATTCCTCACTGAGGGCCGCCGGAGGACGCGTCGTTCAGGGGCTGTCAGGACATCATGTCAGGCGCAGTACTGACGTGCTGCGACACATTGCCCACATATTGAGACTCATCGCGAAGCGGTGTTAGCCTCGCAATGGCTTTCAACCCGGAGGGCACATGCGCGGAATTATTTCAGCGTTGATGTTTGGGCTGCTCATTGGCTGTGGTGGCGCCATGGAGCCCGCGGCCGTGGATGACACGGCGAACCAGACGGCTCCCGACGTCACCTCCTCGGTATTGCTTGAGTGCGAGGAGTTGGATGGCATGTCCTGTCCGTCTGCTGGGGCCAACCCGCGTCAGTGTATCCGCCCCGGGGGTGTGGGCCATGCCTTCTGCTATTGCGACGGGGAAGGGTACGATTACTGGCGCTGCTATTACTGAAACCGGGACCCGCGGCTCACGCTGAAGTCTGACGCGTGGCCGCACGCCGATACGCTCCGGGCCCCACGCCCCAGCGGCGCTTGAAGGCCTTGCTGAAGGCAGGCGCGCTTTCGTAGCCGGCGCGCTCAGCGATGGTGTCCAGGCTGTCGTTGGATTCATGCAGCCAGCGCGCGGCGCGGATCATCCGCCATTGGGCCAGGTAGTGCAGCGGTGTCTCCCCCACCAGCGAGTGGAAGCGCGCGGCGAACCCGGAGCGCGACACGCCCACGGACCGAGCCAGCCGCTCCACCGTCCATGGGGTGCCGGGCTGTTCGTGCATCAGCGCGAGTGCGTTTCCGATGGCGGGGTCGGCCAGCGCCTTCCACCCCGCCTGTTTCGTTCCCCCAAGTGACGTCTGGGCCCGCAGCGCGTGGACGAGCAGCACGTCCGCCAGCCGGCCCAGAACCAGCGCGCTGCCCGGCCCCGGCAGGGCGGTCTCCGCGGTGATGAGCTGCGCGCTCGCGGACGGGAAGTCGCACGACACCGCGCATGTCATCACCGGCCCCCAGGCGCTGAGCTACGACGACCTCGCGGCCATCCTGTCCCGGGTGTCGGGCCGCTCCATCCGGCACGTGCACGTGACACCCGACGAGGCACAGCGGCACCTTCAGGACTCCGGCATGCCGGAAACCTACGCGCGCTTCCTCACGATACTCGACACGCTCATCCGCGACGGGGCGGAGGACCGCGTGACGGACACCGTGCGGCGGGTCACCGGCCGCGCTCCACGCGACTTCGAATCATTCGCCCGGGCCCACCTGGACGTCTGGCGTTGAGTCCAGGGTCGAGCGCAGGGCATCCATGCCCACGGAGGCAATGACGATGAGGGCCGTGAACGCGAGGAAGGCCCCGAGGATCATCATCGGCAGCTTCACCCAGAAGGGCGTGCGGTCCCACGGGCGTCCCGTCACGAGGCCCGTGAGGCCCGCGATGAACCAGGCGGCGCCCAGGAAGAACGTGGGTATTGCCAGGAGCTGGGGCAATACACCGTTGCCGTCAAAGCCCAACCAGACCAGCACCCCGATGATGACGGCGCCTAGCAGCACCAGTCCCGCGCCCTTCGCCAGGGTCCGCAGCGCCCGAATCCGCACGGCGCCCGGCGTGAGCGGCGCCCCGGTGCTGCCCGTCTCGTAGGACAGCCGCCGCACCCCATCCAGCAGGAGCTGGCCTTCGAGGTCGGGCTCGCGCGACGGGGACTTCGTTTCGGGGTTCATTGCCCGCGAATCTATCGGTCTCCCCTCATTGTCCGCCATCGCACGCGCCGCGCCGCCGCCTGGAGAGGATGTCCGCTGGAGGGCAGCCGTCCTTCCCTCCGGGCGGGTTGAGGGCGGGTGCCCCCGGCCGCACGTTGGAGCCCCCACCCCTCCGGGCCTGTCCGGCGGTCCTTCGCATGAGCACGCCGCCTCCTTCCGCTCCGGACACCTCTCACGAGGCGCCGCCCCCTCGCCGCCGCATCCGCTGGGGATGGCTCCTGCTGCTCGCGGGCCTGGTCTTCGCGGCCATCGTCGCCGCGCGGCTTCACCGTCCCCACACCTCCAGAGCCACGGCCGCCGGCGGGCATGGCGGCGCGGATGGAGGCGCGGGTGCGCACGGCCCGAGGCCCGTGGTGACGGCGCAGGCGACGACGCGCGACGTGCCCGTGTCGCTCGTGGGCCTGGGCGCGGTGACCCCCACCGCTTCCGTGGCCGTGCACTCACGGGTGGATGGACAGCTCATGCGGGTGGCCTTCCAGGAGGGCCAGCACGTCGAAGAAGGCGACCTGCTGGCGGAGCTCGACCCGCGCCCCTATCAGAGCCAGTTGGAGCAGGCCCACGGCCAGCTCATCCGCGACGAGGCGCTCCTGGAGAACGCCCGGCTGGATCTGCGCCGCTACACCGTCCTCGTGGAGCAGGACTCCGTCGCGCGCCAGCAACTGGACACCCAGCGCGCCCTCGTGCGCCAGTACGAGGGCATCGTGAAGGCCGACAAGGGCGCGGTCGCCGCCGCCAAGGTCAACCTCCTCTACACGCGCATCACCTCGCCCGTCCCCGGCCGCGTCGGCCTCCGGCTCGTCGACCCCGGCAACATCGTCCATGCGTCGGACACGAACGGCATCGTCATCGTCAACACCCTGCAGCCCATCACGGTCATCTTCTCCATCCCCGAGGACCGCGTGCCGGAGCTCCTGGAAAAGCTCAACGCGCACCAGCCCCTCACCGTCCAGGCCTATGACCGCGGCGCCCAGCGCCTGCTGGCGACCGGGACGCTGCTCACGGTGGACAACCAGATCGACCCCAACACCGGCACCGTGCGGCTCAAGGCGACGTTCCCCAACCGCGACTCGCGGCTGTTCCCACAGCAGTTCGTCAACGCGCGGCTCATCATCGAAACCCTGCGCGGGGCCACCATCGTGCCCACCGCCGCGCTCCAGCACGGCGTGCATGGGACGTTCGTCTACGTCGTGCAGCCCAACGACACCGTCAGCCAGCGCGCGGTGGTGACCGGCCCGGCGGACGGCGACGACACCGTCATCACCCAGGGGCTGCGGCCTGGGGAGGCCGTGGTGGTGGAGGGCGCGGACAACCTCACCGACGGCGCGGCCATCCGGCGCCAGCACGCCCCGGGCACGGGCCCCGGAGTGGGTGGCAGCGGAGCCGGGGGAACCGACGGCGGCCCGGGTGCCGCGGACGGAGGGCGCTGATGTCCGAGCCCTTCATCCTGCGGCCCATCGCGACGTCCCTGCTGATGCTGGCCCTGCTGCTAGGCGGCGTGCTGTCGTACCGCCTGCTGCCCGTGTCCGCGCTGCCGGAGGTGGACTACCCCACCATCCAGGTCCTCACCTTCCAGCCGGGCGCGAGCCCGGACGTGGTGGCCTCGGGCGTCACCGCGCCCCTGGAGCGGCAGTTCGGGCAGATGCCCGGCCTCAACCAGATGACGTCGTCCAGCTCCAGCGGCGCGTCCGTCATCACGCTCCAGTTCACGCTCCAGATGAGCCTGGACATCGCGGAGCAGCAGGTCCAGGCCGCCATCAACGCCGCCAACAACCTGCTGCCCACCGACCTGCCCAACCCGCCCATCTACAACAAGGTCAACCCCGCCGACACGCCGGTCATCACCCTGGCCCTCACGTCCAACACCGTGCCGCTCACCCAGGTGGAGGACCTGGCGGACACGCGCATCGCGCAGAAGCTCTCCCAGCTGTCCGGCGTCGGACTCGTGAGCATCAGCGGCGGCCAGCGCCCCGCCGTCCGCATCCAGGCCAACGGGCTCGCGCTGGCCTCGCACGGGCTGACGCTGGAGGACGTCCGCAACGCCGTCGCCGCCGCCAACGTGAACAGCCCCAAGGGCGGCTTCGACGGTCCCCGCCAAGCCTACACCCTCAACTCCAACGACCAGCGCCTGTCGAGCAAGGAGTACGCCCCGCTCATCATCGCGTACCGCGACGGCGCCCCCCTGCGGCTGTCCGACGTGGCGCACGTCTTCGACGGCGCGGAGAACGTACGGCAGGCCGCCTGGGCGGGGACCACGCCCGCGGTCATCCTCAACGTGCAGCGCCAGCCGGGCGCCAATGTCATTGCCGTCGTGGACAGCGTCCGCCAGTTGCTGCCCCAGTTGCAGTCCACCCTGCCCGCGACGGTGAAGGTGTCCGTGCTCAGCGACCGCACCACCACCATCCGCGCCTCCGTGCGCGACGTGCAGCACGACCTGATGTTCTCCATCGCGCTCGTCGTGCTCGTCATCTTCCTCTTCCTGCGCAACGCCTCCGCCACCTTCATCCCCAGCATCGCCGTGCCGCTGTCCCTGGTGGGCACCTTCGCCGCCATGTCGTTGCTGGGCTTCTCGCTCAACAACCTGACCCTGATGGCGCTCACCATCGCCGCGGGCTTCGTCGTCGACGACGCCATCGTGATGATTGAGAACATCAGCCGCTACATCGAAGACGGCATGCCTCCCATGGAGGCCGCGCTCAAGGGCTCCAAGCAGATTGGCTTCACCATCGTCTCCCTCACGGTGTCGCTCATCGCCGTGCTCATCCCCCTGCTCTTCATGGGGGACGTGGTGGGCCGCCTGTTCCGCGAGTTCGCCATCACCCTGGCGGTGACCATCCTGCTGTCCGCGGTCGTGTCCCTGACCCTCACGCCCATGCTCTGCTCACGCCTGCTGCGCCGTCACCGGCCGGAAGAGGCCCACCGCTTCGAGCGCGTCGTGGGCGGTGCGTTCGACCGCCTGGTCGGCCACTACGACGTCGCGCTGACGTGGGTGCTGGGTCACCGCGCGCTGACGATGCTCGCCGCCGCGGTGACGCTCGTGCTCACGGGCCTGCTGCTCTACACCATCCCCAAGGGCTTCTTCCCCGTCCAGGACACCGGCGTGCTCCAGGGCATCTCCCTGGCGCCCCAGTCCATCTCCTTCCCCGCCATGTCCGAGCGCCAGCAGGCCCTGGCCCGGGTGGTGCTGGAGGACCCGGCCGTTGAGGGGCTGTCGTCCTTCATCGGCGTGGATGGCACCAACACCACGCCCAACAGCGGCCGGATGCTCGTCACCCTCAAGCCGCTGGCGGACCGCGACGCCTCCGCCACGGAGGTCATCCGCCGCCTCCAGCCAGCGCTGGACGGCGTGCCCGGCATCTCGCTGTCCCTGTCACCCGTGCAGGACCTCACGCTGGACAGCCGCGTGAGCCGCACCCAGTACCAGTACAGCCTCGGCTCCCCGGACGAAGCGGCGCTGGAGACCTGGACCCAGCGGCTCGTCGCCCACCTGCGCACGCAGCCCGAACTGACGGACGTCTCCAGCGACCTGCAGAACGGCGGCCTGCGGCTCAACGTCACCCTGGACCGGGACACCGCCGCGCGGCTGGGCATCACGCCCCAGCAGATCGACAATGCCCTCTACGACGCCTTTGGCCAGCGCCAGGTGTCCACCATCTTCACCCAGCTCAACCAGTACCGCGTGGTGCTGGAGGTGCATCCCTCGCTCCAGCGCGTGGACACCGCCCTGCGGTCCGTCTACCTGCAGTCCGCCACCGGCGGCGCCGTGCCCCTCGCGTCCATCGTCCGCGTGACGCCGGGAACGGGGCCGCTCAGCGTCAACCGGCAGGACCAGTTCCCCGTCGCCAACGTCTCCTTCAACCCCGCGAGGGACGTGTCCCTGTCCCAGGCGGTGAGCGCCTTCGATGGGGTGCGGGAGAAGCTCCAGATTCCCGCCTCCGTGCAGACCGCCTTCGCGGGCACCGCGCGCACGTTCCAGGACTCGCTCAAGAACGAGGGCTTCCTCGTGCTGGCGGCCGTGGTGGCCGTCTACCTGGTGCTGGGCGTGCTGTATGAATCCTACGTCCACCCGCTCACCATCCTGTCCACGCTGCCGTCCGCGGCCATGGGCGCGCTGCTGGCGTTGAGGGTGTGCGGGCTGGAGCTGGGGATGATCGCCCTCATCGGCATCATCCTGCTCATCGGCATCGTGATGAAGAACGCCATCATGATGATCGACTTCGCGCTGGAGGCCGAACGCCTGGAGGGCAAGGCCCCCCGGGACGCCATCCACGAGGCGTGCCTGCTGCGCTTCCGCCCCATCCTGATGACCACGATGGCGTCCATGCTGGGCGCCGTGCCCCTGGCCCTGGGCGGGGGCATTGGCGCGGAGCTGCGCCAGCCCCTGGGCATCGCCATCATCGGCGGGTTGATGGTCAGCCAGTTGCTGACGCTCTTCACCACCCCGGTCATCTACCTGGGCTTCGCGGGCCTGTCGCGCAGGGTCCAGCACCTGCGGCGGACCTCCGTCCCCGCGCCGCCGCGGAGCCCGGCATGAACCCCTCCGCGCTCTTCATCCGGCGCCCGGTGGCCACGTCGCTGCTGGCGCTGGGCATCGCGCTCGTGGGGGCGCTGGCCTTCAACCTCCTCCCCGTCGCGCCGCTGCCCCAGGTGGAGTTCCCGACCATCAGCGTGCAGGCGGCCCTGCCGGGGGCGAGCCCGGAGATCATGGCCACGTCGGTCGCCACGCCGCTGGAGCGGCAGCTGGGCCGCATCGCGGGCATCACCCAGATGACGTCGTCCAGCAACCTGGGCGCCACCAGCATCGTCGTGCAGTTCGACCTGTCGCGGAACATCGACGGGGCGGCGCGCGACGTCCAGGCCGCCATCAACGCCGCCCGGGGCAACCTGCCCACGAACCTGCCCAACAACCCCTCCTACCGGAAGGTGAACCCCGCGGACGCGCCCATCATGCTGCTGGCGCTCACGTCGCCCCACCGGGGCCGGGGCGCGCTCTACGACCTGGGCTCCACCCTCCTCCAGCAGCAGGTGTCCCAGGTGACGGGCGTGGGCCAGGTGCTGGTGGGCGGGGGCGCGCTGCCCGCGGTGCGCGCGGAGGTGAACCCCACCGCGCTGGAGAAGTACGGCCTGGGACTGGACGCGGTCCGCACCGCGCTGGGCGCGCAGAACGCCAACCGCCCCAAGGGCCAGCTGGAGGATGGGCCCCGGGCCGTCCTGCTCACCGCGGATGATCAGATCCTCCGCGCGGAGCAGTACCGGCCGCTCGTCATCGCCTACTCCAACGGCGCAGCCGTGCGGCTCCAGGATGTGGCCCACGTCAGCGACGACAACGTGGAGGACGTGCACAGCCTGGGGCTCGCCAACGGCAAGGAAGCCATCATCCTCATCATCTTCAAGGAGCCGGGGGCCAACGTCATCGACACGGTGGATGCGCTCCAGGCGCGGCTTCCCGAATTCAAGGCCATCCTGCCAGCGGACGTGGACCTGACGGTGATGATGGACCGCACCACCACCATCCGCGCGTCGCTGCGCGACGTGGAGATGACGCTGCTCATCTCCATCGGGTTGGTCATCCTGGTGGTGTTCGCCTTCCTGGGCAACCTGCGCGCCACGCTGATTCCCAGCGTCGCCGTGCCGCTGTCGCTCTTGGGCACCTTCGCGGTGATGAAGCTGCTGGGGTTCAGCCTGGACAACCTGTCCATGATGGCGCTCACCATCTCCACCGGCTTCGTGGTGGATGACGCCATCGTGGTGCTGGAGGACATCGAACGGCACATCGAGGAAGGCCTGTCCCCCATGGAGGCGGCGCTGCGCGGCGCGCGCGAGGTCGGCTTCACCGTGCTGTCGATGAGCATCTCCCTCATCGCCGTCTTCATCCCCCTGCTGCTCATGCAGGGCATCGTGGGCCGGCTGTTCCGCGAGTTCGCCGTCACGCTGTCGGTGGCCATCCTCATGTCGCTGGTGGTGTCGCTCACCGTGACGCCCACGATGTGCGCCCGGCTGCTGCGGCCCAAGAAGCCCCGTCGCTCGCGCTCCTCCTTCCACCCCTTCACGCGGCTGAGCGCGGGCTATGCCCGCAGCCTGTCCTGGTCCCTGGGACACCCGGGGTTGCTGCTGCTGCTCACCTTCGCCGCCGTCGCGCTCAGCGGCTTCCTGTTCGTCGTCATCCCCAAGGGGTTCTTCCCGCAGCAGGACACCGGCCGGCTCACCGCCAGCATCCAGGCGGAGCAGGACATCTCCTTCGCGGCGATGCGCCAGAAGTTCACCACCTACGTGCGCATCATTGGCGAGGACCCGGCGGTCCAGGCGGTGGCGGGCTCCATTGGCGGCTCCGGCCCCAGCGGCTCCTCCAACGCGGGCACGCTGTTCATCACGCTCAAGCCGCTGGAGGAGCGCAAGCTGTCCGCGGACGCCGTCATGGGGCGGCTGCGGGGCAGGCTGCTGGCCGTGCCCGGTGCCACGGTGTACCTCCAGTCCGCGCAGGACCTGGTGATTGGCGGGCGGCAGGGCAACGCGCAGTACCAGTACACCCTGTCCTCGGACACGCTGCCGGTGCTGAACGCGTGGGCGCCGCGGGTGCTGGAGCGGTTGCAGCGGGTGCCCGGGATGCTGGACGTCAACAGCGACCAGCGCGACCACGGGCTCGAGACCAACGTCGTCATCGACTACGACACGGCGGCGCGCTTCGGCCTCACGGCCCAGCAGATTGACGGCGTGCTGTACGACGCCTTCGGCCAGCGGCAGGTGTCCACCCTGTACACCAGCCGCAACCAGTACCACGTGGTGATGGTGGTGCAGGCGGACTTCTGGCAGCGGCCGGAGAGCCTGCGCCACATCTACGTGACGAGCGCGGCCGGACAGCAGGTGCCGCTGTCGGCGTTCGCCCGCTTCGAGGACGCGAGCACGCTCCTGTCCGTCAACCACCAGGGCCAGTTCCCGTCCGCGACGGTGTCCTTCAACCTGGGGCCGGGGACGTCACTGGGCCCCGTCGTCACCCAGATTGAAGCGGCCGTGCGCGACATGGGCCTGCCGGCGGAGGTGCACGGCAGCTTCAGCGGCACCGCCCAGGCGTTCCAGGCCTCGCTGGCCTCCGAACCCATGCTCATCGCCGCGGCCCTGTTCGCCGTCTACATCGTGCTGGGCATCCTCTACGAGAGCCTCATCCACCCCATCACCATCCTGTCCACCCTGCCGTCCGCGGGCGTGGGCGCGCTCCTGGCCCTGCTGCTGTTCAAGCTGGACCTGTCCATCATCGCCCTCATCGGCATCATCCTGCTCATCGGCATCGTGAAGAAGAACGCCATCATGATGATCGACTTCGCGCTGGTGTCGGAGCGCGAGGGCCAGCTGGGTTCGCGCGACGCCATCTTCCACGCCGCGCGGCTGCGGCTGCGCCCCATCCTGATGACGACGATGGCGGCGCTCCTGGGCGCGCTGCCGCTGGCGCTGGGCACCGGCGTGGGCTCCGAGCTGCGCCGGCCGCTGGGCATCGCCATCGCGGGGGGGCTGTGCGTCAGCCAGCTCCTGACGCTCTACACCACCCCGGTCATCTACATGACCCTGGACCGCCTGGGCCGGCGCGTCCGCGAGTGGCGAGCGCGCCGCTTCGCGCCCCGCCGGGCCTGAGGCCAGGATCTGGAGCCGACGATGCGCCTTCACTTCCGTGCCGTCCCCATGCTCGCCCTGGGCCTCCTGTCCGCGTGCGCGGTGGGGCCGGACTACCAGCGCCCCACGGCCGTGGTGCCCGCGCGTTTCAAGGAAGCCACGGAGGGCTGGAAGCCCGCCGAGCCCAATGACAGACATGACCGGGGCCCCTGGTGGAAGCGCTTCGGAGACGCGGAGCTGGACGCGCTGGAGGAGAAGGTCGCGAACGCCAACCAGACAGTGGCCAGCTACGAGGCCGCCTACCGCCAGGCGCGCGCCCTGGTGGCGGAGGCCCGCGCGTCGCTGTTCCCCACCCTGGGCGCCTCCGGGTCGGCGGCACGGGCGAAGGGCGCCGGCCGCAGCACCACCATCCCGGGCGGCATCAACGCGGGCGCCAGCACGGTGGGCAACATCTTCGACCTGTCGCTGGACGCGTCCTGGGAGCCGGACCTCTGGGGCAGCGTGCGCCGCCAGGTCTCCGGGGCGAAGGCCTCCGCTCAAGCCGCGGGCTCCGACCTGGACAACGCGAAGCTGGCCGCGCAGGGGCTGCTCGCGCAGAACTATTTCCAGCTGCGCGCGCTGGATGCCACGCAACTGCTGCTGAACGACGCGGTCACCGGCTACCAGAAGTCCCTCCAGCTCACCCAGAACCGCTACGCGCAGGGCGTGGCGGCGCGGCCGGACGTGCTCCAGGCCCAGACGCAGCTCGCCCTGGCGCGGGCCTCCGCGACGGAGAATGAGATTGCCCGGGCCACCTACGAGCACGCCATCGCGGTCCTCGTGGGCGAACCCGCGTCCACCTTCTCCGTGCCGCGCGTGCCGCTGACCGCGACGCCGCCGCCCCTGCCTCTGGAGTTCCCATCCACGCTGCTGGAGCGCCGGCCGGACATCGCCGCGGCGGAGCGCCGGGCCGCCGCCGCGAACGAGCAGATTGGCGTGGCCATGGCCGCGTGGTTTCCCTCCCTCAACCTGAGCGCGTCCGGAGGCTTCGTCAGCTCCACCCTGGCGCAGTGGCTGACGGCGCCCCACCTGGTCTGGTCGTTGGGCCCGCAGCTGGTGGCGACCCTCTTCGACGGCGGGCTGCGCGCCGCGCGGACGGAGCAGTCCTTCGCCACCTATGACCAGGCCGTCGCCAACTACCGGGCCACGGTGCTGGCCGCGTTCCAGGACGTGGAGGACAACCTCGTCTCGCTGCGCGTGCTGGAGCAGGAGGTCGTCATCCAGCAGGAGGCAGTCGGCTACGCGCGGCAGACACTGGATGTCGTGTTGAACCAGTACAAGGCCGGCACCGTGACCTACCTTCAGGTCGTCACCGCGCAGAACACCCTCTACTCCGCCCAACAGACGCTGGCGAGCATCGCCGGACGGCGGATGGTGTCCGCGGTGGGGCTCATCAAGGCGCTGGGCGGCGGCTGGGACACGCCCCCTCCTCCGGCCGACCGGGCCTCCCAGCGGTCGGAGCCCTCCGAGAGGCCACGGCAGTAGGCACACGTCGCATGACACGACGCGTCCGCCCGGAGACGACACCCGGCGGACGCATGCGCGCAGGCCCCTCCAGCCTTCCATTGCCCCGGGTAGGGCAATGCGCCTATGGGAGGGGCATGGCTGACGTGCCTCTTACCGCAGCGGACTTCCCGCCCCCTTCCGTCGAGGAGTGGCGCCGGCTGGTGGACAAGGACCTCAAGGGCAAGCCCTTCACGGTGCTCCAGTCGCCCCTGGAGGGCGGCCTGTCCCTCCAGCCCCTCTACACGCCCCAGGACGCCCCGGCGCCCTCGGAGCCGCCCGGCGTCGCGCCCTACGTGCGCGGCACCCAGCCCCTGGGCCACACCGAGGGCGGATGGCTCTTGTGCCAGGAGTACGCGGGCCCTGACGTCGCCGCGACCGCCGACGCGCTCCGCGAGGACCTGGAGCGCGGCACGCAGGGCGTGTGGCTGCTGCTGGACGCGCCCCACGGCCTGGACGTGAAGGACGAGGCCACGCTGGCGCGGCTGCTCGCGCACGTGCCGATGGAGCGCACGCCGGTGCACCTGGAGCCGACCGCGGACGTGCTGCGGCCCGCGTCCCTGTTGCTGGAGGTGCTGGCGAAGAAGGCCGGCGCCGCGAAGCAGGCCCTGCGCGGCAGCCTGGGCATCGACCCCATCGCGGCGCTCGCACGCCATGGCGCCGCGAAGGTGGACGTGGCCCGCACGCTGGCGGAGGCCGCTCCTCTGGTCACGTCCCTGATCAAGGACGCACCAGGCCTGCGCGCGCTGCTCGTGTCGTCGCGCCCCTGGGCGGACGCGGGCGCCACGTCCGTGCATGAATTGGCGTGGAGCATCGCCACCGGCGTGGAGTACCTGCGCGAGCTGGAGCGCGCGGGCGTGTCCCCGGGTGAAGCCGCGCGGTCCATGCAGTTCGCCCTGTCCGTGGGCGGCCAGTTCTTCCCTGAGATCGCCAAGCTGCGCGCGGCGCGGCTGCTCTGGTCCAAGGTCGTCGCCGCTTCGGGCGGCGCGCCGGAGTCGCAGGCCATGGCGCTGCACGCGCGCACGGCCAGCGCCACCAAGACGCGGCGCGACCCGTGGGTGAACATCCTGCGCGGCACCGCGGAGTCCTTCGCCGCCGTCGTCGCGGGCGCGGACAGCGTGAGCACCGCGCCCTTCGACGAGCCCCTGGGCACGCCCGACGAACAGGGCCGGCGCCTCGCGCGCAACACGCAGCTCATCCTGCGCGACGAGTCCAGCCTCAACCGCGTCGCGGACCCCGCGGGCGGCAGCTACTACCTGGAGCAGCTCACCGGGGAGCTGGCCCGCGCGGCCTGGACGGAGCTGCAACGCATTGAAGCGCTGGGCGGCATCTCCCGCGCCATCGCGCAGGGCGACGTGGCCCGCGTCCTCACGGAGACGCGCACCGCGCGCGACAAGGCCGTGCGCACGCGCAAGCTCCCCATCGTGGGCGTCAGCGAGTTCCCCCACCTCCACGAGGCCCCCGTGCAGCGCGAGGCCCGCGCCGCCATGCCCGCGCAGGGTGAAGGCATCATCGCGCCGCCGAGCCCGGTGCGCATGTCGGAGGCCTTCGAGTCCCTGCGCGACGCGAGCGACCGCTACCACGCGGCGCACGGCGTCCGTCCTCGCGCCTTCATGGCGAACCTGGGCACCGTGGCGGAGCACACCGCGCGCTCCACGTGGATCGCCAACGTGCTCGCCGTGGGCGGCATCGAGCCCAACGAGCACCACGGCTTCGCGGACGTGAACGCCGCCGCGGAGCTGTTCGCGAAGGCAGGCACGACGCTCGCCGTCATCTCCGGCCCGGATGCCCTCTACCCGGAGGCCCTGCCCGTCTACGTCGCGGCCCTCAAGGCGAAGGGCGCCCGCACGGTCGCCGTCGCGGGCCGCCCCGGTGACCACGAGGCCGCCTTCCGCGCGGCTGGCGTGGACCTCTTCCTCTACGCGGGAGCGGACCTGTTCCAGCTCCTGAAGACGCTGCACACGCAACTGGGAGTGGCCTGATGCGCCCCACCGTTCCGGACTTCTCCCGCGTCGCCTTCGACGCCCCCGAAACCCAGACGCCCGCGTCCGTGCTGGAGCAGCAGCGCGCGCACGCGAGCCAGGCCACGGCCACCGCCGAACGCTGGGACACGCCCGAGGGCATCCCGGTGAAGCCGCTCTACACCCGCGAGGACCTGGAGGGCGTGGCGCACCTGGGCTCGCTGCCGGGCCTGCCTCCGTTCGTGCGCGGCCCCTACTCCACCATGTACGTGCAGCAGCCGTGGACGGTGCGCCAGTACGCGGGCTTCTCCACGGCGGAGGCGTCCAACGCCTTCTACCGCCGCAACCTCGCGGCCGGGCAGAAGGGCCTGTCCATCGCGTTCGACCTGGCCACGCACCGGGGTTACGACAGCGACCACCCGCGCGTCGCGGGTGACGTGGGCATGGCGGGCGTCGCCATCGACTCCATCAAGGACATGCGCATCCTGTTCGACCGCATCCCGCTCGACCAGATGAGCGTGTCGATGACGATGAACGGCGCCGTCCTCCCCGTGCTCGCGCTCTACGTGGTCGCGGCCGAGGAACAGGGCGTGAAGCCCGAGCAGCTCAGCGGGACCATCCAGAACGACATCCTCAAGGAGTTCATGGTCCGCAACACGTACATCTATCCGCCCGGCCCCTCGATGCGAATCATCGGGGACATCTTCAAGTTCACGGCGGAGCGGATGCCGCGCTTCAACAGCATCAGCATCAGCGGCTACCACATGCAGGAAGCCGGCGCGACGCAGGACCTGGAGCTGGGCTACACGCTCGCGGACGGCGTGGAGTACGTGCGCGCGGGCCTCGCCGCGGGCCTGGGCGTGGACGCGTTCGCTCCGCGCCTGTCGTTCTTCTGGGCCATCGGGATGAACTTCTTCATGGAGGTGGCCAAGATGCGCGCGGCCCGCCTCCTCTGGGCCCGCCTCATCAAGGGCTTCAACCCCAAGAGCGACAAGAGCCTGGCGCTGCGCACCCATTGCCAGACGTCCGGCTGGAGCCTCACCGCGCAGGACGTCTACAACAACGTCGTGCGCACCTGCGTGGAGGCCATGGCCGCGACCCAGGGCCACACCCAGAGCCTGCACACCAACTCGCTGGACGAAGCCATCGCGCTGCCCACGGACTTCAGCGCGCGCATCGCCCGCAACACCCAGCTCTATCTCCAGTTGGAGAGCGGCACCACGCGCGTCATCGACCCGTGGGGCGGCAGCTACTACGTGGAGCGCCTCACCCACGAGCTGGCCCAGAAGGCCTGGGCCCACATCCAGGAGGTGGAGGCGCTGGGCGGCATGACCAAGGCCATCGACGCGGGCCTGCCCAAGCTGCGCATCGAAGAGGCCGCCGCGCGCACGCAGGCGCGCATCGACTCCGGACGCCAGGCCATCATCGGCGTGAACAAGTACCCGCCGGAGCGCGCGGACAACATCGAAATCCTCAAGGTGGACAACTCCGCCGTGCGCGAGGCGCAGATTGCCCGCCTGCGCGAGCTGCGCGCGGAGCGCAACGCGGAAGACGTCCGCCGCTGCCTGGACGCGCTCACCGAGGC
Source organism: Corallococcus sp. AB030 (assembly GCF_003668965.1). NCBI lineage: Bacteria > Pseudomonadati > Myxococcota > Myxococcia > Myxococcales > Myxococcaceae > Corallococcus > Corallococcus sp. AB030. Next base: position 16,196 of record NZ_RAWQ01000059.1, on the reverse strand, counting down.
GGGCCGCCGCAACGAGGGCAACCTGCTGGCGCTGGCCATCGACGCGGCTCGGGCGAAGGCGACCGTGGGCGAAATCAGCGACGCCCTGGAGAAGGTCTTCGGGCGCTACGAGGCCACCGTGCGCGGGGTGACGGGCGTGTATTCAGCGGAAGCCGGACAGGCGCAGGGCATCGCGGAGGCGCGGGCGAAGGCGGATGACTTCCTGGCGCGCTTCGGCCGCCGGCCGCGCATCCTCATCGCGAAGATGGGCCAGGACGGCCACGACCGCGGACAGAAGGTCATCGCCACCGCGTTCGCGGACCTGGGCTTCGACGTGGACATTGGCCCGCTGTTCCAGACGCCGGAGGAGTCCGCGCGCCAGGCGGTGGAGAACGACGTGCACGTGGTGGGCGCGTCGTCGCTGGCCGCGGGCCACCTCACGCTGGTGCCGCAGCTCAAGCACGCCCTCAAGGCCCTGGGCCGCGAGGACATCATGGTCGTGGTGGGCGGCGTCATCCCGCCGCAGGACTACGACGCGCTTCGCGCCGCGGGCGCCGCCGCCATCTTCGGCCCGGGCACCGTCATCTCGAAGGCCGCCATCGAGCTGCTCGACAAGCTGGCCGCCGAGCAGGAGGCGGCGTGAAGCTGCTGCCCGCGGACACCTACGTGGACGGCGTGCGCGCGGGCGACAGGGCGGTGCTCGCGCGCGCCATCACCCTGGTGGAGAGCGAGCACCCGAAGCACGCCGCGCTCGCGCAGGAGGTGCTGACGAAGCTGCTGCCCTACACCGGCAAGAGCCGCCGCGTGGGCATCAGCGGCGTGCCGGGCGTGGGCAAGAGCACCTTCATCGACGCGCTGGGCATGCACCTGGTGGGCAGCGGCCAGAAGGTGGCGGTGCTCGCCATCGACCCGTCCAGCAGCATCACGGGTGGCAGCATCCTGGGCGACAAGACGCGCATGTACCGGCTGGCGCGCGAGATGGCCGCGTACATCCGACCCAGTCCCTCCAGCGGCACGCTGGGCGGCGTCGCGCGCAAGACGCGGGAGACGCTGCTGCTCTGCGAGGCCGCCGGCTTCGACGTGGTGCTGGTGGAGACGGTGGGCGTGGGCCAGTCCGAGACGGTGGTCGCGGACCTGGTGGACTTCTACCTGGTGCTGATGCTCGCGGGCGCCGGTGACGAACTACAGGGCATCAAGCGCGGCATCCTCGAAGTCGCGGACATGGTGGCCATCAACAAGGCGGACGGCGACAACCTGCCGCGCGCCACGCGGGCCCGCGCGGAGTACCGCGCCGCCCTGCACCTGATGCGCCCCGGCGCGGAGCCGGTGGTCACCACGTGCAGCGCCATGGAGGGCACCGGCATCGACACGCTGTGGGCCTCCGTGGAGGACGTCGTCACCAAGCGCGTTGCCTCCGGCGAGCTCTCGCACCGGCGCACCCAGCAGCAGGTGGGCTGGATGTGGGCCATGGTGCACGACGGCCTGCGAGCAGCCCTGCGGGCGCACCCCGAGGTGGCCGCCCTGGTACCGGTCCTGGAGCAGGCCGTACGCGAAGGCCGCGCGACGCCCACCTCCGCCGCACTGCGTGTGCTGGGGACATTCCTGCCGCAATCGCAGGCCTGACAAGGCGCGTCGTCCAACGGCCAACGCCTGTCTCAATCGCTTGCCGGGCCTGCACTGCACTCCTAGTGTACGCGCGTGCGACACCCCCAACCGACCACCGCTCCCCAGCCGTACCGGCCCCAGCACCACGTCCGCATCGTCACGGCCGCCAGCCTCTTCGACGGACACGACGCGGCCATCAACGTGATGCGCCGCCTGATGCAGTCCTCCGGCGCGGAGATCATCCACCTGGGCCACAACCGGTCCGTGGCTGAAATCGTGGACTGCGCCATCCAGGAGGACGCCCAGGGCATCGCCCTCACGTCCTACCAGGGCGGCCACGTCGAGTACTTCAAGTACATGATCGACCTGCTGCGCGAGCGCGGCGCGAACATCAAGGTGTTCGGCGGCGGCGGCGGCACCATCCTCCCCACGGAAATCGACGAGCTGCACAAGTACGGCGTCGCGCGCATCTATTCCCCAGACGACGGCCGCGCCATGGGCCTGCAGGGGATGATCGACGACCTCATCTCCCAGTGTGACTTCGAGAAGCGCCCCTCGGACTTCAAGGGCCTGCTCAAGGACCCGCTGCCCCGCGAGCCGGAGCGCATCGCGTCGCTCATCACCATCGCGGAGAACTTCGCGGACGCGGGGGAAGCGCTGCGCACCGCGCTGAAGGACGCCGGCACGAACGCGCCCCGGGTGCCCGTGCTGGGCATCACCGGCACGGGCGGCGCCGGCAAGTCCAGCCTGGTGGACGAGCTGGTGCGCCGCTTCCTGGCGGACTTCCCGGACAAGACGCTCGCCGTGCTCTCCGTGGATCCGTCCAAGCGCAAGTCCGGCGGCGCGCTCCTGGGCGACCGCATCCGCATGAACGCCATCGACAACCCGCGCGTCTACATGCGCTCGATGGCCACCCGCCAGAGCAACCTGGCCCTGTCCCGGCACGTCGCCCATTCCATCGAGGTCTGCAAGGCGGCGGGCTTCGACCTCATCGTGGTGGAGACCTCCGGCATCGGTCAGTCGGACACCGAAATCACCGAGCACTCGGACGTGGCGCTCTACGTGATGACGGCCGAGTACGGCGCGGCGACGCAGCTCGAGAAGATCGACATGCTCGACTTCGCGGACGTCATCGCCATCAACAAGTTCGACAAGCGCGGGTCGCTGGACGCGCTGCGCGACGTGCGCAAGCAGTGGAAGCGCAACCACAACGCCTTCACCCTGGCCGAGGACGCGGTGCCCGTGTACGGCACCATCGCGTCGCAGTTCAACGACCCGGGCATGAACACGCTCTACCGGGCCCTCATCGACGCGCTGGTGAAGAAGACGGGCGCGACGCTGGACAGCCGCTTCCAGCTCTCGCCCGGCATGAGCGAGAAGAAGTGGATCATCCCCCCGGAGCGCACGCGCTACCTGGCCGAAATCGTCGACGCCTGTGAGGACTACGACGGCTTCGTGCGCGCCCAGGCCGCCATTGCCCGGCGCATGTACCAGTTGCACGGCACCATCCAGGCCCTGCGTCAGAACGTGGGGAAGAAGAAGCTGGAAATCGTCGAGCCGAAGGACGCGGCCGACGTGGTGCAGGTGACGGAGCGCGTGGAGGGCGAGCCCGCGTACCTGGGCGACCTGGTGGCGCTGTACCAGGACCTGGAGAGCCGCCTGCACGCGGATTGCCGGCGCCTGCTGGCCGAGTGGCCCGCGACGAAGAAGCGCTACGCGGCGTCCAAGTACCAGTTCCAGGTGCGCGACAAGGTCATCGAGCTGGACCTCATCAGCGAGACGCTGTCGCACCTGCGCGTGCCCAAGATTGCCCTGCCGAAGTATGAGGACTGGGGCGACATCCTGACCTGGCTGCTGCGGGAGAACGCGCCGGGCGCCTTCCCGTTCACCGCGGGCGTCTTCCCGCTCAAGCGCGAGGGCGAGGACCCGGCGCGCATGTTCGCGGGCGAGGGCGGCCCGGAGCGCACCAACAAGCGCTTCCACTACGTGTCACGCGGCCTGCCGGCGAAGCGCCTGTCCACGGCGTTCGACTCGGTGACGCTGTACGGCGAGGACCCGGACCACCGGCCGGACATCTACGGCAAGGTGGGCAACTCGGGCGTGTCCATCGCGAACGTGGACGACGCGAAGAAGCTCTACTCCGGCTTCGACCTGGCGGACCCGTCCACGTCCGTGTCCATGACCATCAACGGCCCGGCGCCCATGCTGCTGGGCTTCTTCCTCAACGCCGCGGTGGATCAGCAGTGCGAGAAGTGGATCCGCGCCAACGGCAAGGTGGAGGAGGTCGAGAAGAAGATTGAAGCGCTCTACAAGGAGCGCGGCCTGCCGCGTCCGCGCTACCAGGGCGAACTGCCCCAGGGCAACGACGGCCTGGGCCTGCTGCTGCTGGGCGTGTCCGGTGACGAAGTGCTGCCCGCGGACGTCTACGCGAAGATCCGCGCGTCCACGCTCCAGGCGGTGCGCGGCACGGTGCAGGCGGACATCCTCAAGGAGGACCAGGCGCAGAACACCTGCATCTTCTCCACGGAGTTCGCCCTGCGCGTGATGGGCGACATCCAGCAGTACTTCATCGACCAGAAGGTGCGGAACTTCTACTCGGTGTCGATTTCCGGGTACCACATCGCGGAGGCCGGGGCGAACCCCATCTCCCAGCTGGCCTTCACGCTGGCGAACGGCTTCACCTTCGTCGAGTACTACCTGTCGCGCGGGATGAACATCGACGACTTCGCGCCCAACCTGTCGTTCTTCTTCTCCAACGGCATGGACCCCGAATACGCGGTGCTGGGGCGCGTGGCCCGCCGCATCTGGGCCAAGGCCATCCGGGACAAGTACGGCGGCAACGACCGGTCGCAGAAGCTGAAGTATCACATCCAGACGTCCGGCCGTTCCCTGCACGCGCAGGAGATTGCCTTCAACGACATCCGCACCACGTTGCAGGCGTTGCTGGCGCTCAACGACAACTGCAATTCGTTGCACACGAACGCCTACGACGAGGCCATCACCACGCCCACGGAGGAGAGCGTGCGGCGCGCGCTGGCCATCCAGCTGGTCATCAACAAGGAGTTCGGCCTGTCGAAGAACGAGAACCCCAACCAGGGCTCGTTCATCATCGAGGAGCTGACGGACCTGGTGGAGGCGGCGGTGCTCAACGAGTTCCGCGCCATCTCCGAGCGCGGCGGCGTGCTGGGCGCGATGGAGCGCATGTACCAGCGCTCCAAGATTCAAGAGGAGTCGCTCTACTACGAGATGCAGAAGCACGACGGGACGCTGCCCATCATCGGGGTGAACACCTTCCTGGATCCGAAGGGTTCCCCCACGGTGACGCCGCCGGAAGTCATCCGCGCGACGAAGGAGGAGAAGGACTACGCCATCACCGCGCGTGACGCCTTCTGGAAGCGCAACGCGAAGACGGCGCCCGCGGCGCTGGAGGCGGTGCGCCGCGCGGCCCTGGACAACGGCAACGTGTTCGGCGCGCTGATGGACGCCTGCAAGGTGTGCACGCTGGGCCAGCTGTCCCGCGCGCTGTACGAGGTGGGCGGCCAGTACCGGCGCAACATGTGATGCGAGCGCCGCGGTCCCGGGTTTCCTGCCCGGGACCGCGGCGTGGGTTCATTCGGGGGCCAGGACTTCGAACTGGCAGCTGGAGTCCCCGAGCGTGGCCGTGGAGTCCGTCCACAGGTCGATGTTGTAGGTCCCGGACGTGGGTGCATTGATGCTCTGCACCCAGCGTTGGCCTACATGTTCCCGGGTGGACTGCACCCAGGTGCCCAGGCCCAGGCTGACGTCCGCGTACAGCTGCACCTGCCCCGGGGTTTCCTTCCAATCACAGCTGAACTGGTAGCGCTGACCGGCCGTGCCCTGGAAGGAAAGGACGTCGTGGTCCACCGGGTCCGGGATGCGAACGGACACGGTCTGCGTTGGCCCTGTCAGCGGCGTCGCCGTGGCCAGGGTGTCGCCGTGGTCATCCGCGCCCAGGTCCTCGATCTGGAGCGTGTAGTGACCCTGCACCCAATACGCCGGCACGGCGGGACTGATGTTCACGCTCACGAAGTGCGAAGTCTGGGACGTCTTGAAGGCCGTCCTCGTGCGGTCACCCGGCGGACCGGTGAACTCGCCGCCCGGTCTGGCATTGCGAACCTCGCAGGCCTTGTCGCCGTCGATGGTGCATGCCCCCCGGTAGTGGTGACCGGCCAGGACGCTCAGGGAGAAGACGTCCGTGTCCGTGACGGTTTCAATCTTCGCCTGCACGGACGAGGTGCCCGCTCCGAGCCGGGTGGCGGTCTCCACGGTGTCGCCGTGGTCCTCCGCCCCCATGTCCTTCAGGACGCACGAATACGGCTGGGTGGTGGTGTTGTCCTGCTGGTCCTTGATGGATGCGAAGAAGACGCCCCCTGGAGACTTGAAGGCCGTGGCGGCATGGTTCTGCAGGGTTGTGTCGTTGTTCGCGACGCCGTAGCGCTGCCCGCTATCATTGATGATGGACAGGTCCCAGTACGGCGTGGGGAAGGTGCAGTCGAGCGCGTAGACCTTGCCCGCCACGGTCTTGAAGGAGAGCAGGTCCCGTTCTCCCCAGTGCTCCCCCTTGCCCACCAGGACCTGCTCCGAGGGCGTCCAGGGTGTCGCCGTGGTGGGCAGGTCGCCGTGGTCGTCCGGCCCCATGTCCACGAAGCGGAACGTGAAGGGCCGACGGGCACCCTCGGCCACCCGCGACACCTCCACGGTATGAAAGACGTTCCCCTTCAGTCCTGACCAATGCCGGGTGATGACGGAGGAGGTGGGGGGGAGCAGGCCTTCATACGCGAGCGTCGTGAAAGTCCCTTCCGCCAGGCTCAAGTAGTGGCCGTCGTTCTCCGCTTCGATGATGAAGTCGTAGTGGTGTCCGGCCTGGGTGAGGAAGGCGAACCGGAGCGGCACGCCCCAATCGCCCCACGGGACGGAGTGGACCTCCGTGAACGACGGCGTCAGCAGCGTGTGGCCCTCCGGGATGACGGGCGGTTGCTCCGTCGAACCGGCGTCCGAACCCGCGTCCGGCTCGGTCCCGGCATCGGTCCCGGCGTCGATGGTGGCTCCCGCGTCAGGCGCGGGATCGTCCTTGGAGTCACAGGCGCTCAGCGCGAAAAGACAGGCGCCGAGCATGAAGGCAGGCAGCGGACGTCTCAAGACAGGCATTGAATGGGCTCCCCCTCTGGAGGACGCCCACCCTATGCGATGGCTGGCGCTTCGCCAAACAACCCTTGCGCATTCACTCTCAGTAAGGACTCGACGTGGGGCGGATGATGATTTCGCTCACGTCCACGTCCGCGGGCTGGCTGATGGCGTAGCTGATGGCGCGGGCGATGGCGTCCGCCGGAATGGCGTCCTTGCGGAACTCGCGCATGTACTCGCGCGACGCCGGGTCACTGATGCTGTCCGCCAGCTCCGACGTGGTGACTCCCGGCGAAATCACCGTCACCCGGATGTCCGCGCCCACCTCCTGGCGCAGGCCTTCGGAGATGGCCATCACCGCGAACTTCGTGGCGCAGTACACCGCCGCCGTCGGGCTCACCGCGTGCCCGCCAATGGAGGACAGGTTGATGAACTGCCCCGCCTTCTGACGCTTCATCACCGGAAGCCCCGCGGCAATGCCGTGCAGCACGCCCCGGATGTTCACGTCGATCATCCGGTCCCACTCGTCCAGCTTCAGCTCCTCCAGCCTGGACAGCGGCATCACCCCCGCGTTGTTGATGAGCACGTCCAGCCGCCCGAACTCCTTCAGCGTGAAGGCCACGAAGCCCTCCACGTCCTCGCGCTTCGTCACGTCCAACGCCTTGTAACGAGCCTCGCCGCCCTTCGACCTCAGCTCGCCCGTCAGCGTCTCCAGCCGGTCCGTCCGGCGCGCGCCCAGCACCACCCTCGCCCCCTGACTGGCGAGCAGGCGGGCCGTCGCCTCGCCAATGCCGCTGCTCGCTCCGGTGATGGCCACCACCTTGCCCTTCATGTCCGTCGTCATCGCTTCCGTCCTCGCTCCTGGGCCCGGCACGAAGGGCGCCGGGGATGACTGCACCCTCTCAAGGAGCGTGGGGACGGCGGTATCCGGATGCTCGCGGACTCTTGCCCATTCCTGCACGAGCGCCCATCCCCGGCGGGAGTTAGAACGAACGCGCATGCCGACCGACCTGAGCCCGCACCTGTCCGAGCTGGCGACGCTGCTGGAGCGCCACACGCCCACGGACGGCATCCACGCCACCGCCATCCCCCGCATGGTGCTCATCCGCGCCTCCCAGCCCTCCACGCCCCTGCACGCGCTGCAAGAGCCGGCGCTGTGCATCGTGGCGCGGGGCCGCAAGCAGGTGCTCCTGGGCGACGAGCTGTATGTCTATGGACCGGACCAGTGCCTCGTCGCGTCCGTGGACCTGCCAGTCACGGGGCAGGTGGTGGAGGCCTCTCCCGACGCGCCCTACCTCTGCTTCCGGTTGGACCTGGAGCCCGGGCAGTTGGGCAGCCTGATGATGGAGGCGGCGCTGGAGGCTCCCGGCCCCACGGACATGGTCCGCGGCCTTGCCCTGGGTCCGGTGGGCGCGCCGCTGCTGGACGCGACAGCGCGGCTGGTGAGGCTGTTGGACACGCCTCGCGACATCCCCGTGCTCGCGCCGCTCGTCATCCGCGAAATCCTCTACCGCCTGCTGTCCGGCGAGAACTCCGAACGGCTGCGGCGCATCGCCATGGCGGACAGCCGCCGCGAGTCCGTCACCCGCGCCATCCACTGGCTCAAGGAGCACTACGCCGCGCCGCTGCGCATCGAACGGCTGGCGCGCACCGTCCACATGAGCCCGTCCGCGCTCCACCACCACTTCAAGTCCGTCACCGCGATGAGCCCGCTGCAGTACCAGAAGCAGCTGCGGCTCCAGGAGGCCCGCCGCCTGATGCTGGCCCAGGCCATGGACGCGGCCATGGCCGGCCACGCCGTGGGCTACGAGAGCCCGTCCCAGTTCAGCCGCGAGTACAGCAGGATGTTCGGTGCACCACCTTCGCGTGACATCGCGAGGCTGCGGGAGTCCCTCGCTTCCGGCCCAACGGCAGTGCGCTAGCCCCCGGGGCCGATGGCGGACCCGGCGCATCGTTTCCACGTTTGCCCCCCTTCCGTGGCCATCGCACCGGAAGGCATCCCTGGCGGGAGGGGCGCGATGTCATCTGGCGAAGGCGGAGACTGGGGACTGAAGCACACGGCGGCACAGCTCACCGCCGAGGAGTTGGAGCAGGTGGCCCGCGAGGAGCCGCCTCGGGATTCGGCCCTGCCCCCCTCGGGCAGCGCCGTGCGGTTCCTGCGGGTGCACCTCATGCGCATCGCGGGCCACCTGGGCGAGTTGCAGCCGCCGGACTTCAGGGAGCTGGTGGGCCAGGCACTCCAGACCGCGGAGGGGCCCACGCCCCTGCTCTTCGTCGCCCAGCTGCGGGAGCGGCTCGCCTTCGAGCGGACCAGCTCACGGCTCTACGCGGGCCTGCTGGTGAAGACCCATGCCCTGGGCAGCTACCCGGGAGGCCCCACGCCGGAGCGGCTGGTGGAGCTGCACAACCAGGAGCTGGACCACCTGAACCTCATCCGCGAGTGCATCTACCGGCTCGGCGTGGACGCGTCCCAGCTGACGGCGCAAGGGGACGGCGCGGATCCGCGGCCCCATGGACTGCTGAGGGCCGTGGACGACCCGTGCGCCACGCTCCCGGACGCACTGCGCGCGGTCCTCATCGCCGAAATCCTCAACAACGCCGGCTGGGCGATGCTCGTGGACCTGGCCCAGGAGCTGGGACCTCCCGACCTGGTGGACGCCTTCCGCGAAGTCCTGCGCGAGGAGACGCTCCACCTGGAAGAGGTCACCACCTGGGTCGCCAACCTGCCGGACGACGTCCGCGTCACCGACGCGCGGGCCTCCGCCAGCTGAGGCGTCAGCGGGCCACGGGCCGCCTGCGGGCCACGCGCTCCCGCACGGTGGCGATGAAGGCCGGCTTGTCCGCGCTGCCCTTCACGCCGTCGAAGTCCAGGTCCAGGTTCTCGGCGACGGCCCGGAGGTATTCCAGACAGGGCTCGTCCGCGGGCGTCTTCCCTTCCGCGAACAGCGGATGGCAGACGGGGCAGTAATTGACCACCCAGACGCGCTCGCCGTCTGGAATCTCCAGCGAGACGGGGCCGCCGTCGCTCCTGTCTTCTTCGTACGGCTCGATGCGCCAGACTCCCGTGGCGTCATCGTCGTCCATGAGCAGCTCGCGGTAGTTGAGGCTGGGGACGAACTCCCACTCGCCCCAGTCGTAGCCGTAGGGCTTCGTCTGCGTGCGGCGGGCGCGGCCCCGGGCCTCCTCGAAGGCGTCCGCGTCCTCCGGCGCCTCATCGGCGGCGAAGAAGAACAGGTCCAGGATGGCTTCGTCGTTGCCGATGCCCTCCTCCTCGCACTCCTTGCCGGTCTTCTCACCGCACTCGAACGACGAGGGAGGACCGCAGACGCTGCATCGGTAGTCGTGGACGCCCATGGCTCCAAGCCTACCCCTTCTGGCCGCGCGCCCTGGTCTCCGTCATTCGCCCTGGGGCGGGTCCTGGATGATGTTGAAGGTGCACGTGAGCTCACCGCCGTCTTCGTAGCGATAGACGAAGCGGCCCTGGGCCTGCCCATCCGCGTAGGCCCGCCGCTCCAGTGTCAGCGTTGCCTCCGTCGGGATGCCGGCGACGGAGGGATAGCCCACCAGGTTGGAGGCGATCGGGAGCCAGTCGCCCACCTTCGACGTGTCCTCGGCCACCAGCGAGTCCCCCTGCCGCAGGAGCTTCGCGGACCAGCCCCCCTCCGTCACCGGACGCAGCCCCGGCATCCAGATGTCCACGCCGAAGCTCGAGAGCCCGGAGTCGTCGTCGGGCGTGTAGAACAGGATGAGCTGCGTGCCATTGGGCCCGCCGATTGCGCCGATGCGCTCCCCGACCCTCAGCATGTTGCTCGCCAGGGGCCAGGCGACGCGCCGGGCGCCGTAGGCGCCGCGGCATTCGCCTTGGGGAGCGGAATCGCAGGCGGTAGCAGTCGAGACGCACACCAACAGCGACAATGCACTGCGGGACAGGGGTCGGAGCATCCGCCCATTTTAACCAAGGTCTCTCCCTCTCATGTCAGTCCCACCGCGTCATTCCTCGCCATCTTTCAACACGTCGAAGGTGCACGTCAGCCCGCCGCCATCCGCGTAGCAGTAGACGAGGTGCCCTTGCGCGGCATACGCCGTCGCGTCCTTCAGCGTCACCGAGCCCTCCACCGGAACACCGGGCGGGGACTGATAGCCGGTCCCCGAGCCGATGTTCCCCACCCATCGCGTCACCAGCGACGACTCCGTGGGCATCAGCCGCGCCTCCCGGGGCGTGAGGCTCACGGTCCGGTTCTTCACCCGGGCGTCCGCCACCAGGTGGATGTCCACCCCGAAGCCCTCGACGGTGCTCCTGGCGGAGCCCGGGCTCCCTGCAATTCCTGCCATCCCCTTCCCGCGGGGAGGGTGAGATGACGCGCCACGGGTGAGCATGCTATGAGGCTGTCGCCGTCTGTCTTTGCCCTTCGCGGTCCGCTCCGGTCAGACGTTGTCTCCCCGGTCGTTCCATCATCCACATTTTTCATTTCCCGCCCGGGGGAGGCGTGGGGCCGTGGGCCCTTCGTGGGCTGCCTCCGGGTTCGTGCCTGGAGTCGTATGTCTTTCCTGTCGGGTTCCGTCCGCGCCTCGCGCCTGGCCATGGCCGCGCTGACCTCCCTGTCCCTGACCCTGGGAGGCTGCGCCACGCTTCCTCCGCGAGGACAGGTCGTCATGCGCGACGTGTCCTTCCCCCTGCGTGACTTCCGCATGCCGTCCGGCCTGCGCGTGGTGGTGGAGCGCGATGCGCGCGCACCCGTGGTGGCGGTGGTCGCGGTGGTGGGCGCGGGAGGCTCCAGCGATCCGGGCGGCAAGGAGGGACTGGCGCACCTGGTGGAGCACCTGGCCTTCCGCGCGCGTCCCGCCAACGGGCCCTCCGTGCAGGCGCGGCTCAATGCCTCCGGCGCTGGGCACTCCAACGCCTCCACCAGCCTGGACTACACCGCGTATGAAGAGCTCGCGCCCAAGGAGTCGCTGGGCGCGCTGGTGAAGCTGGAGGGGGAGCGGCTGTCGTCGCCGCTCTCCAACGTCAGCCCGGAGGTCTTCGCGGTGGAGCGCGAGGTGGTGCGCAACGAGCTGCGCCAGCGCAACGAGACGGGCTACGTGGGCCAGGTGTTCAGCTGGGTGCACGCGGCGTCGTTCCCGGCGGGGGACCCGTACGCGCGGCCCGTGGTGGGTTCGCACGAGTCGCTGTCCGCCCTCACCCTGACGGACGCGCACCGCTTCGCGCGCGCCCACTACCGCCCGGACAACGTCACCCTGGTCATCTCCGGGGACGTGGACCTGGCGGAGGTGGAGGCCACGCTCCTGCAGAACCTGCCGCCCGCGTGGGTGGGCACCGGCGCCCCGCTGGCCCTGGACACGCGCCTGCCCGCGAAGCGCCCGGAGCCCGCGGTCGCTCCAGTCAGCAAGACGATGCCGGTGTACGCGGCGGCGGTGCCGTCGCCGGAGCTGTACCTGTCCTGGGTGCTGCCGCGCTCCTTCGACGAGGCCAGCGCCCTGCATGACTTCGTGGGCGTCAGCCTGGACAGCAACCTCTGGGAGGCGGTGCGCAGCGATGGCGACATCGCGGGCATCTCCACGGGGCTGGTGCCCGGCACCCGCGCGTCGCTGCTCATCGTGCGCGTGCACCTGTCTCGCGGGGACCACCCGGAGCGCAGCGCGGAGAAGGTCCTGGACCAGGTGCACAAGACCTGGAGCGGGGAGATTGAAGCCAGCGGCGTGCTGGGCCAGGAGTTCAACTTCCAGTCCCTGCGCCGCCAGGTGGTGACGAACATGGTGCTGGAGTCGGAGCGGCTGCTGGCGCGGACCCGGAGCCGCGCGCTGCTCACCCACTTCACCACGGACGTGCGCTCGTACACGCGCTCGCAGATGGCGCTGATGGGGCTGGGCGGGAGCAAGGTGACGGACTTCGCGTACCAGTGGCTCCAGCGCGACCGGGCGCACGCCATCCTCGTGCGGCCGGGAGAGAGCGGTACGCCGACGGCGCTCCCCACGCTGGCGAAGCTGCCCGGGGGCGAGCCCGCGGTGGAGGGCGGCGAGCGCGTCACGCCGTCCATGCTGGCGGCCACCACGGCGCCCGTGCAGGTGCTGAAGCTGGAGAACGGCATGGAGGTGCTGCTGGTGCCCCGGCCGGGCCTGCCGGTGGTGCGAGTGGGCGCGGCGATGGGCGGCGGAACGGCGCACGGGGTGAAGCCGGGCGTGGCGGACCTGGCGAAGTGGGGCTCCTTCCGCGAGTCGCACTTCGAGGGCCGCCCGAGCGACTGGGGCCTGCACGAGTCCACCCGCACGGCGCTGGACCACGTGCGCGTGGACATGGCCGGCACGGCGGGCAACGTGGGCAACATGCTGGCGATGCTCGCGGAGGACCTGTCCACCACCCGCACGTCGGAGGCCGTGGTGCGCTACTGGCGCGAGCAGGTGCAGCCCTGGCGTGAGGCGGTGGACACGCGGCCGGAAGTGCTCGCGCACCGCAACCTGATGCAGGCGCTCTACGGCACGCACCCCTACGCCACCGAGGCCACGGGCGCGCAGATGGCGAAGGTGTCCTGGTCGGAGGCGCAGGAGTGGCTGGAGGACGTCTACCGCCCGGGCAACACGACGGTGGTGGTGGCGGGGGAGTTCGAAGTGAAGGACGTCGAGCCGATGGTGCGCAAGTACCTGGGCGACTGGAGCCGGGGCAAGCCGCAGCCGGTGGCCGCGCCGCCCGCGCCTGCGCTGCCCGCGGCGTCCGCGAAGGTGAACACGCTCTTCACCGCGCGGCCCGGGGCCACGCAGGGCCAGGTGCAGCTGGCCTGCCGGCTGCCCACGGCCACGCCGGAGCTGGAGGCGCGCTACGCGCTGATGGCGGAGCTGCTGGAGGTGGAGGCCTACGAACGGACGCGCTCCGGAACGGGAGCGTCCTACGGCTTCGGCGCCGAGCCCTGGATTGGCCGGGGCGGCGCGGCGCACCTCCTGCTGGGTGGCAGCCTGGATGCGCAGCGGATGAGCGAAGGCGTGGCGTCGCTGCGCGAGACGCTGGCGGCGTTCGCGAAGGAGGTGTCCGAAAAGGACCTGGCGAATGCCCGCGCGCGGTTGCTGGCGCGGCAGGGGGTGTCGTTCATCTCCACGGATGCGTGGGTGGAGGCGCTGCTCGAGGCGCGCGTGCGGGGCTTCCCGGTGGAGTCGGTGGCGCAGCGCCCCGCGCACCTCCAGGCGGTGACGGCGGACGCGCTGAAGCAGGAGTTCGCGGGCTGCCTCCAGCGCCTCGTGGTGAGCGTCACGGGGGATGAGCAGCCCAGCCGCGCCGCGCTCCAGGCGGTGTCGGTGCCGTAGCGGGAAGGCCTCCGGTCCGGCGGGCACGACCCGCCGGGCCGCGTGCCTTCGTATGATGGGGCATGCGAGTCATGGACCCCCGCCGGACGCGGTATCTGCTGGGTGCGCTGCTGTCATGGGGCGCCTCCGCCTGTCACGGGACGGACGGGCCCACGGCTCCGTGCGAGGGCGCTGACTGCGCCGCGCCCGGGCTCATCCGGGCGTTCGAGAAGGGCGCCCCGTCCTCCCGGGTGCGGCCGCGCGCGGACTTCGGCGGGCTCAAGGTGCGGCGGGCCGCTGGACGCACCTTCGTGCTGGAGACGACGCAGGACGCGGAAGGACGGGACACCCGCCGGCTCACCGTGTCCGCGCGGGACGGCACGCCCCTGTGGCGGTTCGACGCGGTGGCCCGTGACCACTTGAGTGACTTCACGGTGCACCCGTCCGGGGAGGTCACCGTGGGCCTCGAGCGCACCATCGCGCCAGGGCCGACGTACGACCTGGTGCGACTGTCCTCCGAGGGGAAGGTGTTGTCCTGGGAGCGGCTGCCCATCCCCAGGACGGTGCCCGAAGCCGACCTGGGGGGAACCCTGCTTCCCCCCGCGTTCCACATGAAGTCCGCCTATGTCCACGCCCTCACCGACGGCTGGCTGCGCACGGAGGCCCGCGGCGAGGACCTGGCCGTGGCCTTCCTGTCGCTCGTGGCCGTCCCCCCTGGCGAACCTGCCAGCTGGGAGCAGGCGTCGGGCGTGATGACGCTCCAGTGGAAGGACGGGCGCTACACCGAGCAGTGGACCCGCGTCGTCGACGGGAGCCACTTCACCCAGCCGGCCGCCTGGGCCTACGACGAATTCCGCTGGCGCGAGGCCGCGCTCCGGCCGCTGCTCGCGGTGGACGCGGACGGACGGCTGGTGGTGGGGCGCACCTGGAACAGCTCCCGCTGCCTGGCCTCCAGCCGCACGTTCAATGACTTCACCTCCGTGCACTGCCGCTCCGGCGATGACGTCACCACGCCCTCGGACACCGAACGGCAGCCCTTCGCCATGACGGCCTTCACGCCGGTGGGGACGCGCATCGGGACGCACGTCTTCGTCCCCACCCGGGCAGCGGAGTTCGTCGTCTTCGACATGGCGGTGCGCGACGGAGAGGTGGCGCTCGCGGGCACCGTGGTGACGGAGGGCACGGATGGCACCATCGCCTGGTACCCGTCCGCGCCGGGCGTGGAGGACCGGATGACGCCCTATGACGGCTATCTGGGCGTGCTGTCGCTGGACTCGGGCGCGCTGCGCTTCGAGCACCGCGTGGACACGGGCCGCGCGGACCACTTCTCCGCGTTGCGCTGGACGGACGCGGGGCTCGTCGCCGTGGGAGCCTCTGGTTGGGACCGGTGGGACGGAGGGATGAGCATCTCGCGCGGTGCGGGCCCGCTGCTCGCGCTCGCGTCCACCGATGGCCAGACGGTGCGCACGCGGCGGCCCGGCCCCGAGGGCCAGGGCCGCCATTTCCACCTGCTGGGCGTGGACGCGGACGGGGACTCGCTGGTGGCGGTGGGGCTCGAGGAGGCGCCGATGACGCACTCCGGAGACAACGGTCACCTGGAGGCCATGACCTTCGGCGGGCTCACGGTGGAGCTGCGCTGAAGCCACCCGCGCGCCCTCACGGGCTCAGTGGCCCGGCGACACGTAGCAGAAGTCAGACAGGTAGGGGCAGTCCTGCGGGCAACTGGACGGCGTCTCCCCGTCGCAGCACACGCTGTCGCCGCAGACGGGCCCGAAGCCACAATCCTGCGGGCAGTTGAAGGCATTCTCCGTGCTGGGGTCGCAGGTGTAATCGCCGCAGTAGCCGGCGGGGCTGCCGCAGTCCTGCGGGCAGTTGTAGGAGTTCTCCGTGTTGGGATTGCACACGCTGTCACCGCAGTAACCGGGGCTGCCGCAGTCCTGCGGGCAATTGTAGACATTCTCCGCGCTGGGGTCGCAGATGCTGTCACCACAGACGGCGCACAGGCCGGCGGAGGACGCGGACGCGAACCCCATGGGGCTCACGTAGCAGAAGTCAGACAGGTAGGGGGGGCGCTCTCAAGCGGTCGTCGCAACAGCTGACGCGAATACTTCGGCAGGCGTTCGCCATGCAAGCGTTTGACGCGGGCGCCCGTTAAGTTCGTGCGCGATGGCGTCGAGTTGCTTGCCGGAGAGGGC
>NZ_RAWQ01000058.1:0-46053 GCF_003668965.1 Corallococcus sp. AB030 | reverse complement strand
GCTGTACGACGTCGCGCAAGGCACCTGGAAGACCGTGGCGTCCATGAACATGCCGCGCTACCTGCCGCACGCCACGGCGCTGGCCACGGGCCGAGTGCTGGTGGTGACAGGGGAGGGCGGCTCGGGGTTGGGCGTGCTCGACTCCTCGGAGGTGTATGACGTCGCGATGAACGCGTGGACGCCCGCGGGCATCCAGTCCACGCGCAACACGCACCACGGTCTGGCCCTGCTGCCCTCCGGGCGCGTGCTGGTCGCGGGCGGCAGTGGAAGCGGCGGCGCGCGCTCCGCTGTCGACGTGTACACACCGGCGCCTTGAGCCGAGGCACACGGGGCGGGCTCATGCGCTGCCGCCTGCCCCGTGTTCAGGCCCCCGCGTGCGGTGCTTCGTGCGCCGCGCCCCCGCGGGCGTAGTACGCGAGGCATTCGTCCTCGCGCCCGCGCACCACGCGTCTGCCATTGAGCGGGCCGGCGTGGGAGGTCACCACCGTGCACTGACCTTCCACGTCGCCCTGGTCGTAGTAGAGGACCACCCAGTCATCCGTGGCGTTCTGCTGGTGCGCCAGCGCGGTGTTGGAGAACAGCGCGCGGAAGTTCCAGTCGTCCACGTGCTCGCGCAGCACCGGCAGCCAGGCCTCGCCGGATGGATTGAAGCGCTTGGGCGCGATGCGACGCAGCTCCCCGTCCTCCGCTCTCCGCCGGTAGTCCGCGTCCACCCGCAGCAGCAGCGCCACGGTGGGCCGCGGCCCGTCCTCTCGCCCGTGCTCCCGTCCCCGCTCGCGCTCGCGCCGGTTGCGCCCCAGCCGCGCCGCCAGCACCTCGCGCACCTGCTCCGTGCGCCGGGGCCCGAATCCCTCCACCCGTTCCAGACGCCCGTCGTGCGCGGCCAGCTCCAGCGCCTCCAGCGTGGTGATGTCCAACGCTTCATGGATGCGCTTCGCCAGCTCCGGTCCGATGCCGGGCACGCTGGCGAGCAGGCCCTCGGGGGACGCTTCACCCTCCAGCCGATCGAGCAGCCCCACGTGCCCCGTGCGCACCAGCTCCGCGACCGTCGCCGCGATGCTCTTTCCCACGCCGGGCAACGCCCGCAGGCCCGCCTCTCCCTCCGCCGCCAGCACCTGCGCGACAGAGTCCGGCCAGTTCGCGATGGTCGCCGCCGCCTTGCGGTAGGCCCCTATCCGGAAGGGCATCGCGTCCTGCGTTTCCAGCAGGTCCGCCACCCGCTCCAGCGCGTCCGCGATGTCGATGTTGCTCTTCCATTCGACGCCCATGGTCCCTGAAAGGTAGGGGCTCCCCGGGAGGGCGGCCACCCCGTGAGCCGACACACGCGCACATGGCGGCCGCCCACAGGGAAAATTCCCCGCCCCGCAACCGCGCCGGGTCCACCGGGTTGGAAGGAACAGCAGGCAGTCATGCGAACCTATTCGACCTGGAGGATGACGATGCGCTGGAACAAGACGTTGGCGGTGGGTGCGGCACTGGTGCTTTCGACGGCGTGCGGCGGGGTGGATGATCAGGAGGCGGTGGCGTCCCTGCCGGACTTCGCGGGCACGTCGCTGGAGATCAACACGAGCGCGCTCGCGCAGGACGGCGCCGCGCTCGTGGCCCAGGACCTGATGCAGGTGGAGGCCTCGCTCGACGGGCAGGGCGCCGCGATGCTGGAGGGCGCCCGCCTGGAGGTGAAGGCGCTCAACGACACGCTCCGGCAGGTGCTGGTGCCCATCGCGGACCTGGCGAAGCAGTCCGCCAACGAGCAGCCCGGTGAGGTGCTGGTGTACGGCCCCACCGACCGCGCCAACGCCACCTTCACGCTCTCCATCCGCGAGGGCACGGGCGGGCGCTACCAGTGGAAGCTGGAGGCCCGTCCGCTGAACAGCAAGGACGACGTCGCCTACAAGCTCATCGCCGCGGGCGCGCTCAAGCGCAGTGGTGACGCGCACCGCGGCCGGGGCACGCTGGCCATCTCCCTGGACAACCTCAAGGCGGTGGCCCCGGCCTACGCGGGCCAGGGCAAGCTGATGATGTCGTTCGCCCACTTCGGCAAGGGCAGCAAGTCGCTGGCGTACCGGCTGGCCAGCTTCACCCCGAACCCCGCCACGCACGAGGCCGTCACCGGCGCCTTCGTGGGACACAAGATTGAAGCCACCGGCGTCACCCGCGTGCGCGTGCTCGGCCCGTACAACCTGCCCGGCACCGCGACCTCCGCGAAGGAGAAGGTGCTCTCCTCCGTGCGCCACATCCCCGGCTCCGGTGGCCGCGTGGACGTGCGCGCCTGGGGCGGCGACATCGCTGCGAACACCTACTACGTGGGCAGCGCCTGCTGGGACTCGCAGGAGAAGGAGGTCTACCGTGTCCTCCTGCAGTGCTCGGACTCGGGCAGCCCGGCGAACTGCACGGAGGTGGCCGGCAGCCGCGTGGGCAGCTTCCAGGCCTGCCCCGCGGTGGAGCTTCGCGGCGACGTGACGCCCCCGGAGGGCACCGGCGACGCCGTGACGCCCGAGCCCGGCAACCCCGGCGCGCCGGACGACGTGCCCACCGACGTCACCCCCGACTTCTGAGCCCAGGGCGGCCCGCTCGGCGAAACCAGGCGGCCGTCACCCGGTCGGAGTGGCGGCGTTGAACACCGCCAGTTGCGCGGCGAACGCGCGCTGGTAGGCCGGGCGCGCTTCGGCGCGGGCGATATAGGCGGCGAGGTTCGGATACGCGTCGACAATGCCCGACCCCTGCGCCCTGCGCAGGACCGTCACCATGAGGAGGTCGGCCGCGCTGAAGGCGCCGTCGAGCCAGTCGGCGGCGCCGAGGTGCGCGGAGAGGTCGTCCAACCGCTTCCGGATGAGGTCGTCCAGCGCGCGCAGGCGATGCTCGTACCAGGGCTGGTCTCGCTCGAGAATCATCACCAGGCTGCGGTCGAAGATGGGCGGCTCGACCGTGTTGAGCGACGCGAACATCCACCCGACTGCGCGAGCGCGGCCATTCGCATCTTCCGGCAGCAGGCCGGCATGGCGATCCGCGATGTGGAAGACAATCGCGCCGGACTCGAACAGGGCGAGCTCGCCCTCCTCGTAGGTTGGAATCTGACCGAACGGATGCAGCGCCTTGTGCGCGGGCTGCTTCATGGCCTCGAACGACAGCAGGCGGACGTCGTAGGGCTGGCCCACCTCTTCCAGCGCCCAGCGCACCCGCATGTCCCGAGCCAGTCCCCTGCCGCGATCCGGCGAGCGTTCAAAGGCCGTGATGGTGATGGTCATGTCCTGCTCCTGGAGGTCTGGGCCGTCAGGGTAGGGCGGATGCCACCACCGCGTCCGCTTCGATTTCCACCAGCATCCGCGGGTCGATGAGCGCCTTCACCTCCACCATGGAGGTGGCGGGGCGGATGGCCGCGAACACCTCGCCGTGGGCGCGGCCAATGTCCTCCCAGCGGGAGATGTCGGTGACGTACATGCGCGTGCGCACCACGTCCTCCACCCGGGCCCCCACCGCCTCCAGGGCGGCGCGGATGTTGGCGAGCGCCTGGGCCGCCTGCCGGTATGCGTCCCCTTCACCCACGAGCTGGCCGTCCGCGTCCGTGGCGGTGGTGCCGGAGACGGACACGAAGGGGCCCGTGCGCACCGCCCGCGAGTAGCCCACCCGGGGCTCCCAGGGGGTGCCGGTGGCATGGAGGATGCGCTGCATGGCGTGCTCCGATGTGGGCCTGAGGGAGGGCTGCCCCGGAGGGCCGGAGCCCGGCCGGACCTCCAGGCGCTGCTTGCACAGCTGCAAGGAACGACCGCCCGTGATAGTTGGCCTCGGATCATGGCCAATGAGCTCGAGAGGGAGGTCGCCCGGCGACGGACCTTCGCCATCATCTCCCACCCCGACGCGGGAAAGACAACCCTGACGGAGAAGCTGCTGCTGTACGGCGGCGCCATCCATCTGGCCGGCAGCGTGAAGGCCAAGAAGGCGCGGCGGCACGCGACCAGCGACTGGATGGAGCTGGAGAAGGAGCGCGGCATCTCCGTCACCTCGTCCGTGCTCCAGTTCAGCTACCGCGACCACGCGGTGAACCTGCTGGACACCCCGGGCCACCAGGACTTCTCCGAGGACACCTACCGCACGCTGTCCGCCGCCGACGCGGCGGTGATGCTCATCGACGCGGCGAAGGGCGTGGAGCCCCAGACGAAGAAGCTCTTCAAGGTGTGCCGCCTGCGCGGCATCCCCATCTTCACCTTCGTCAACAAGCTGGACCGCTACGGCCGCGAACCGCTGGAGCTGATGAACGAGCTGGAGCAGGTGCTCGGCATCCGCTCGTACCCCATGAACTGGCCCATTGGCATGGGGCCGGAGTTCCGGGGCGTCTACGACCGGCAGGCGCGCGTGGTGCACGTGTTCTCCACGGAGGGCTCGCACGGCGAGTCGGAAGTGGCGGAGCGCTCGGTGTCCATCGACTCGCCTGAAATCAAGACGGTGCTCACGGAGAACGAGCTGGCGAAGCTCCAGGAGGACATCGAGCTCCTGGACATCGGCGGGGACGAGTTCACGCGCGAGAAGTCGGACGTGGGGCAGCTGTCGCCCATGTTCTTCGGCAGCGCGATGACCAACTTCGGCGTGCGGCCCTTCCTGGACGCGTTCCTGGACCTGGCGCCCGCGCCCACGTCGCGCCCCACCACGCAGGGCCCGCGCGAGCCCACGAACCCGAAGTTCGCGGGCTTCGTCTTCAAGATTCAAGCGAACATGGACCCCGCGCACCGCGACCGCATCGCGTTCATGCGCGTGGTGTCCGGCCGCTACGTGAAGGGCATGAACGCCTTCCACTCGCGCCTGGGCAAGGAGGTGCGGCTCGCGAAGCCCAGCCAGTTCCTCGCCGCCGAGCGCACGTCCATTGAAGACGCGTGGCCGGGGGACGTCATCGGCCTGTTCGACCCGGGGCAGTACCGCATCGGTGACTCGCTGGCGGAGGGCGCGCAGGACGTGTTGTTCGAAGGCGTGCCGCGCTTCAGCCCGGAGTTCTTCGCGGTGGTGCGCTCCAAGGATCCGCTGCGCCGCAAGCAGATGGAGAAGGGCCTGGAGCAGCTGTCCGAAGAGGGCACGGTGCAGATCTTCCAGCAGCTGGCCATGGGCATGAAGGACCCCATCGTCGGCGTGGTGGGCGCGCTCCAGTTCGAAGTGCTCCAGTACCGCCTGGAACATGAATACGGCGCGAAGATCGCCCTGGACCGGCTGCCCTTCAGCCACGCCCGGTGGGTGGTGGGCCAGAACTTCGACCCGAAGTCGTTCGACTGGGAAGGCAACCGCCAGACGGTGCAGGACCGCGACGGGCTGCCCCTGGTGCTCTTCCGCGACGACTGGGCGCTCCAGCACGCCGAGGACAAGCACCCGGAGCTGAAGTTCGTCTCCGAGGCCCCGCTCCTGCGCCAGTCCGCGTCGTCCGCGACCGGCAGCTAGGTCGGCTCCAGGGCCGGGGACACCCCCCGGCCCGGCAGCGGCTTACTTGTGCGGCACCACCGTGCCGCCTCGGAAGGCGGAGTCGCGCAGCACCAGGCCCTCCTTGCAGAGGCGCGCGGCGCGGTTGCCCACGAAGAAGTCCTTCGGGTCACCCCGGCGGAAGGTCTTCTTCACGAACTCCTCCACCTCCATGTAGAGGCGGCGGAACTTGTCCGGGGCGGCGTCGCGGCGGCCCGTCTGGGACGTCACCTCCAGCTCCACCCACATCTTCCCGCTGAGCAGCTCGCCCTCTTCGTTGCGGCGCGAGCGCTCGATGAAGATGACGGGCGAGCGCACCTCGTCGATGCGCCAGAAGCCCTTGTCCGGGCCGCGCTTCACCTTGTCCACCATGGCGGGGCCAATCTCGCTGGCCACCAGGTAGAGGTCCTCCTCCGGCAGGCGCGAGATGTTGTCCGGGTTGGCCCGGAAGGGTACCCAGTCCGGCGGCACGCGCCGGGGGTAGACCTCCAGGACGTGTCGCTCCAGGTGACGGAAGAAGGCGACCTCGTCGTCGGGTGCCATGAAGAATTGGAGGATGTTGGCCATCGCGGGCGTCCTCATACCCTGGAAGCGCGCTAGAAACACAGGCCATGGACTCCTGGCTGCGCGCACGGATGCATGAGCTGAACGACCTGAACAGCGTCATCAACCTGGCTTCCTGGGACCGGGAAGTCTACCTGCCCTCCAAGGCGGCCACCGCCCGCGCCCAGCAGATGGCCACCGTCCAGGCCATCCACCACGAGCGGCTGGTGGATCCGCGCCTGGGAGAGGCCCTGGCCCGCGCCGGGGAAGGGGGCCAGGACTTCGAGGCCCTCACGCCCGACGAGCGCGCCATGGTGCGAGTCCTCACCCGGGAGCGCGACCGCGCGGTGCGCCTGCCCGCCCGGCTGGTGACCGCGCTGGCGGAGGCCCAGGGCGAGGGCCTCCAGGCCTGGCGCGAGGCGCGCACCACGAAGCGCTTCGAGCGTTTCCAGCCCGCGCTGGAGGCGCTGCTGGCCTTGCGCCGTGAGCAGGCGGACGCGCAGGGCCACGACGGAGAGCGCTACGACGCACTGCTGGAAGGCTTCGAGCCCGGCATGCGCGTGAAGCGACTGACGCCGGTGCTCACCGCGCTGCGTGAGGCGCTCATCCCCATGGTGGCCGCGCTCGGCGAGCAGAAGCGGGCCTTCCCCGCGTTCCTCTCCGGCCGCACCTACGACACCGGCCAGCAGTGGCAGTTCACGATGCGGCTGCTCAAGGCCGTGGGCTTCGACCTGGAGTCGGGCCGCCAGGACGTGAGCATCCACCCCTTCACCAACAGCGTGCACGCGCAGGACGTGCGCCTCACCACGCGCCTGGATCCGGTGTGGCCGCCGGCCGCCCTCTTCGGCACGCTCCACGAGGCGGGCCACGGCCTGTACGAGCAGGGCTTCTCCCCGGAGCACCACCGCACGCCGCTGGCGTCCGTGCCCTCCATGGGCCTGCACGAGTCCCAGTCCCGCCTGTGGGAGAACCTGGTGGGCCGCGGCCGCTCCTTCTGGGTGAGCCACTTCCCCGCGCTGAAGGAGTCCTTCCCGGAGGCGCTGGCGGACGTGGACCTGGACGGCTTCCACGCGGGCATCAACCACGTGGTGCCGTCGCTCATCCGCGTGGAGGCGGACGAGGTGACGTACAACCTGCACATCGCCCTGCGCTACGAGCTGGAGCTGGCGATGCTGCGCGACGAACTGCCCGTGTCGGAGCTGCCGTCCGCGTGGAACGAGCGCATGCGGCGCTACCTGGGGATGACTCCCCCGGACGACACGCAGGGCGTGCTCCAGGACATCCACTGGGCCTGGGGTGAGCTGGGCTACTTCCCCACGTACTCGCTGGGCAACCTGTACGCGGCCTCGCTGTACACCGCCGCGAACCGGGCGCTGCCGTCGCTGGAGGCGGACCTCGCGCGGGGCGACACGTCGTCACTGCTGGGGTGGCTGCGCACGAACCTGCACTCGCACGGCTTCCGGCTGCCCGCGGAGGAGCAGGTGCGAGCCATCACCGGCGAGGGGCTCACGGACCGGGACTTCCTCCAGTACCTGCGCGCGAAGTACGGCGCGCTGTACGGCATCAAGCTCTAGAGCCTCAGGCCGCGAACACCAGCGGGCGGCACGCGCGCGCCAGGTGCAGCGCGTCCCTCGCGAGCGCGTGCGCGTCCGGGTCCTGCGCCTCCAGCCACGCGGCGCGGGCCACCTGGCTGCCCAGTTCGAAGCACAGGCTGGCGGTGCGGCGCGACAGGCGGCTCTCCTTCTGGAGCGCGCGCACGTTGAGCTCGCACAGCTCCGCGCACTGGCGCAGCAGGCGCACCGCGTCGTCATCCGCCGCGACGCCCTGGGCCCTCAGACGTGCCATGCCCGCCTCGCAGGCCGTCTGGCACTTCAGGCTCGCGGCGATGCACCGGGAGACCTCGATCCGCGCCCCGCCTGTCCTGGCTCCCAACATGACCACGCCCTCCCTCTGTGCGGCGTCAAAGGTACGCACGGACGCCGTTCTCGCAACCAGCACCGGAGCCGCAGATGAGGCCTGAACACCTGCGTTCCGGGGTCATGGACAGCGAGCCGGCAAGGGATGCAGAAGCGCCGCGCACGATTCGGCCGAAGCGTACAGCAGTTGCCTCTTCGTCGTGGTGAACGTCAGCTGCCTGGCACCGGAAAGGGCTTGAGCAACGCGATCAGCTTGTCGCCATACAGCTTGATCCGTTTTTCCCCGAAGTACGGCAGCTGCGAGAGCTCCGCGACGTCCGCGGGAGGCTTCGACGCCAGCGCGTCCATGAGCGGATTGGTGAGCACCACGCTGGGCGTCACCTTGCGCGCCGTGGCCTGCTCGACACGGAACGCCTTGAGCGCGTCCTCGCGCTTGCGCCGGTGGGGGTCGCGCGGACCCTTGGGTTCCTTGTCCAGGTCCAGTTCGCCCCGGGAGGCCTTCTGCTGCTGGTCGCGGATGAGGGCGAGGATGTCGTCGCCGTGCGCGCGCACCACCGCGCCCCGCACGCCGGCCGCGCGCGCCAGGTCCTTGTGCGTGTCCGGCTGCTTCAGGGCCAGGTCGGTGATGGCCATGTTGGACAGCATGCGGCCCATGGGCACGTTGTCCTTCTCCGCCCACTCCAGCCGCAGCTTGTGCAGCTCCTGCGCGATGGCATGCGCGAGCGCGTACTGCGTCGTGCTCAGGCCGCTCTTGGACAGCTTGGGTTTGTACTCGGCGCCCGTCTCCGGCCGGGCCTCGGCCTCCGCGCACATGCGCTCGCAGTCCAGCAGCACCTCCTCCAGGATGTCCGCCTCACGGCACGCGTCGCGCACCTGGCGGCCCAGCTCACAGAGGTAGCGCACGTCGTTGGCGATGTAGTCGCGCATGCCCGGGGGCAGGGGACGCAGGGAGAAGTCGGACTGCTGGTGCTCCTTCGGCAGCTCGACGCCCAGCCGCTCGCGCGCCAGGTCCGCCAGGCCCACCTTGGGCCACCCCAGGAGCGTCACCGCGCGGTGCGTGTCGAAGAGGCCGCGCACGCGCACGCCTGCTTCCGCCAGGAACTGCAGGTCGCCCTGGGCGGCGTGGAAGTACTTGGTGCGCCTGGGGTCCTCCATCATGGGAGAGAGCAGGCGCGGATCCACGCCCGGCTGGAGCGTGTCGAAGAGGAAGATGTCCGTGTCGGTGCCCAGCTGGAGGAAGCACAGGCGGGCGCGGAAGGCGTGCATGGCGTCCGCCTCCAGGTCCACCGCCACTTCCGGCGCGGCCTCCAGCATTCGCGTGGCGGCTTCCTCGCCCGCGCGGTCCACCACATCCAAGGCACCCTGAGGGAAGGTCGGCATCGCGGGGAGCAGGCTAGCGGACCGGCCCGCCCCTTTGACGTGTTTTTTCCCGAACCGCCGCTAGGATGGCCCCGCCGATGAACGACGCCCAACGTCTTGAAAAGAGCCTGCTTGGCCACATGGGCCGGGCCATCGCGGACTTCCGCCTCATCGAGGCCGGGGACCGCATCATGGTGGGCGTGTCGGGAGGCAAGGACTCCTACACGATGCTCCACCTGCTGCGAGAGCTGCAGCGGCGAGCCCCCGTGAAGTTCGACTTGCTGGCAGTGAACCTGGACCAGGGCCACCCGGGCTTCCCCGGGCACATCCTGGAGGGTTACTTCCAGAAGGAGGGCTACGCCTACAAGATGCTGAAGGAGGACACCTACAGCATCGTCCTGGAGAAGACCCCTCCCGGGAAGACGCAGTGCTCGGTGTGCTCACGCCTGCGCCGGGGCATCCTCTACAACGCCGCCGTGCACCTGGGCTGCAACAAGATTGCCCTGGGCCACCACCGCGACGACCTCATCCACACGATGCTCCTGAACATGTTCTTCGCCGGGAGCCTCAAGGCGATGCCGCCGCTCTTGAAGAGCGACGACGGCCGCAACGTGGTCATCCGGCCGCTGTGCTACGCGCCGGAGAAGGAGATCATCCAGTTCGCGGAAGCGAAGCAGTTCCCCATCATCCCCTGTGACCTGTGCGGGTCGCAGGAGAACCTGCAGCGCAAGCGGATGCAGAAGCTGGTGGAGGACCTGGGCAAGGAGATCCCCAACGTCCGACAGAGCCTGCTCAACGCGATGTCGAACGTGCGGCCCACGCACCTCTTGGACAAGACGCTGAACCCGGACCCGCTGAACGCGACGGAAGACGGGCCCGCGGTCACCCCCCCCACCACCGACACGCAAGGGAGCGCCAGTCCATGGCTCGAGAGCAGGCAGTAAAGGCGCGCAAGGAGCGCAACGCGGCGCTGGTGGAAGCCATGTTGCTGGCCGCGATGGCGGACGGCAGCGTGTCCCAGCGCGAGATGCAGACGTTGCTGGCACGAGTGCTGGAGCGCCCGGAGTTCGAGGGCACGCAGTCCGGTGAACTGAACCTGCTGGTGGAGACCAGCGCCGTGCGGCTGGCGGAGGCGCGCAACCTGGAGGACGTCCTCTCCTCGCTGCGCCGGCGGCTGCCGGACCACAAGAACCGGATGCTGGCCTTCGGCCTGGCGGCGGCGGTGGCGCTGGCGGATCAGCGGGCCACCCGCTCGGAGCTGGGGCTGCTGAAGACGTTCCAGGCGGCGCTGGGCATCTCCGAGGACGAGGTCGCGCAGATCATCGACGTCATCGAACAGGGGGGCAGCCTGTCGGAGGCGCTGGGCGAGCCCCTGGAGCGGCTGTTCGCGGAGGTGATGGTCCTGGTGCTGGCGGCGGACGGCCAGCTGAAGGAGGCGGAGGCGCGCGCGATGGTGGAGAGCTTCGCGGCGGATCCGCTCTTCCAGAACGTGAGCCCGGAGCGGGCGCAGGGCTTCGTGAGCGAGTCCGTGGCGGCGCTGGCCACGGACGGGCTGCCGCAGCGGCTTCATGTCCTGGCGCACGGGCTGGCCACGCACTCCCAGCGGGTGAAGGCCTACCAGCTGGCCACGAAGATCGCCCATGCGTCCGGGCGGACGAGCACCGCGGAGCAGCGGATCCTGGATCTGCTCCAGGCAACGTTCGGTCTTGCGGACGATGAAGTGGCGCGGTTGGACCAGCAGGGGTAAGCAGGGAATTGTATGACCCCGCAAGTTCCCTCTGGTTCGCGCCACTCCTTCCGTTTCGGCCTGCCGCCGTCCTTGGGCAGCGAGACGGCGCGCGAGCGTGCGGAACGGCTCGCGTCGTTCCTGCAGCGCGCGTTGGGCAAGCTGGTGGAGGTGAACGTCGCCACCAGCTACGAGACGCTGGCCAAGGACCTCTTGTCCGGGCGAGCGGACGCGGCCTGGGCGCCGCCCTTCGTGTGCGCGCGCATGGAGGCCATGGGCGTGCGGGTGCTGACGCGCGGGGTGCGCCGGGGCATGTCCAGCTACCGCTCCGCGCTGGTGGGGCGGGCGGGCTCCGGGCTGACGCTGGAGAAGCTGAAG
The DNA here is from genome assembly GCF_003668965.1 of Corallococcus sp. AB030. NCBI lineage: Bacteria > Pseudomonadati > Myxococcota > Myxococcia > Myxococcales > Myxococcaceae > Corallococcus > Corallococcus sp. AB030. The sequence goes on along the minus strand of NZ_RAWQ01000058.1, from coordinate 34,695 downwards.
GGCGCCTCGGCGGCGTGGGTGGACCGCGATTCGGTGGCGGGCTACCTGCTGCCCAGCGCGTTCCTGAAGACGCAGGGGCTGGAGCCGTCGCGCGCGTTCGTGTCGCAGCAGTTCACGGGCTCGTACCAGGGCGCGCTGGAGGCGGTGCTGGAGGGCAGGGCGCAGGTGACGAGCGTCTTCTGTCCGCCGTCCTCCACGGGGCTCACGTTCACCACGGGCGTGGAGGACGTGCTGGGGCCGGGCATGGGCGCGAAGTTCGAGCTCCTGGCGTACACGGATGAAGCCCCCAACGACGGCGTGCCGGTGGCCATGGGGCTGCCCGCGCCGCTGGTGACCGCGCTGGAGACGGCGCTCCTGGGGTTGCAGTCCACGCCGGACGGGCAGGCGCTGCTGCGCGACATCTTCAACGCGGACCGCTTCGAAGTGGCGCCGCGCATGGGCTACCGCGCGCTGTACCGCGTGGCCCTGGCGAGCCTGTAGCCGAGCGCGGTTCCGGCGCCGCGAGGTCCGCGTCGCTCGCGGGACCCGTGGGCTCGCTTCGAGCGGAGCCCGAGGCAACCAGTCGCAGCGCTCCTTGGGTCCTACTTGTCGGAGTCGGGCCCGTTGCCGCGCACGGGGCGGCGGGCGGAGGACACGGAGCCTTCGGTGCGTCCTGTCTTCGAGGGCACCTTGGCTCCAACGGAGTCCTCCGACGCACGCACGGCCTTCGCGGCGGAGCGGCTCCCCGTCGCATCCCCGGAGGCCTTCACGGGCTTCGCCGCGGAACGGCTTCCCGTGGAACCCTCGGGCGTACGGGTCGGCTTCGAGCCATCCGCGCGCACGGCGCCGAACTGGGCGGTGGAGGACCGGCCGGTCTCCGCGCGCACGGCCTCGGGCTTCACGGTGGAGGCGCGAGCCGAGCCCGTGTCTTCACCACGCACGGCTTCGTGCTTCGCGGTGGAGGCGCGAGCCGGACCCGCGTCCTCGCGCACGGCTTCGTGCTTCGCGGTGGGGGCGCGAGCCGGACTCGCGTCCTCGCGCACGGCATCGAACTTACCGGTGGAGGCGCGAGCCTCGCCGCGCATGGCTTCGTGCTTCGCGGTGGGACGGCGCGCGTCCTCGTCATGCAGGGGCCGCGTGTCCGCGAGGCTCACGCCCGTGTTCTCCCGCGTCTTCACGGGCCGGGCCTCCGGGCGGCTCAGGCCGGAGTTCTCCTTCGTGCGCGACGTCCGCTCCGCGGTGGGCCCCACTCCGGAGTCCTCCGGGGACGCGGCGGCCTTCGTCGACGACTGGCTCACCGACGGCTCTGGCGCGCGCGGCGGCGTCTTCGCGGGGGCCTGCGCCTTGCCCGAGGACGACGTCGTCCCGGAGGCCGGTGGCTTCGCGGGCGCGGCACTGCCCGGCCGGGCCATCAGGCGCGGGTCGAAGTAGATCATCGTTGGCTCGGCCGCGAAGCGCTCCTCCTCCAGTTCGTCCGAGTACACGTCCCGCATGAACGCCGCCAGGTGCGCGCTGGTGCCGTGCAGCTTCTCCTGCTGGAGGAACTCCTCCAGCGCCAGCTGCAGCTCGCCCGCCGTGGTGAACCGGTCGTCGCGCTTGCGCGCCAACGCCTTGAAGACGATGGGGTCCAACGACTTCGGAATCCCAGGCACCGCTTCCGACGGCGGGACGATCTTGTGCCCCACGACGGCCTTGAGCGTGGCCATCTCCGTCTCGCGCTTGAACAGGCGGCCGCCGGTCAGCAGCTCGTAGAACACCGTCCCCAGGCCGAACACGTCCGAGCGCGCATCCAGTGGCTCACCCCGCGCCTGCTCCGGGGACATGTACGCGTGCTTGCCCTTGATGGTGCCCACCACCGTCTGCGACAGCTTGCCCTGCGCCTTCGCCACGCCGAAGTCGATGAGCTTCACGCCGCCGTTGAAGCCCACCAGCACGTTCTGCGGCGACACGTCCCGGTGGATGAGCGACAGCTTCCGGCCGGACGGGCTGCGCGCGTTGTGCGCGGCATCCAGGCCCGCCGCCGCCTCCGCGATGATCCGGCATCGCAGGCCCAGCGGAAACCCGCCCGGGTGCGCCGACGCGCGGGGCACCAGTGAGCCCAGCGGCTCGCCGTGCACGTACTCCATGGCGATGTAGTACTGCCCGTCCACGTCCCCCATCTCGTAGATCTGCGCGATGTTGGGGTGGTTGAGCAGCGCCGCGATGCGCGCCTCGTCCAGGAACATCTGGAGGAACTCGTCGTCCTCCGACAGGTGGGGCAACAGCCGCTTCACCACCAGCAGCTTCTGGAACCCTACGGGCCCCTTCTGCCGGGCCAGATAGACGGCCCCCATGCCGCCGGTGGCCAGCTTGCGCAGCAATTCATAGCGGCCGAACGTTTCCACTCCGGCCGTGACGATAGCCGCGTCAGCGCGGATCTCAAAAGCCCGGGCTTCCGCAAAAAAACGCGAACCGGGCCGGCCCCCCTGTGGGACCGGCCCGGCCGCGCTGCGTCACGAACCCGTCAACCTAGGGCGTGGCGGCGCAGATGCTGCGGTAGCGGATCTCCACGGACTGCCCCGGGGTGGGCACGGAGCCCGCCGCGAAGATGACCGCGTTGCGGACCGGGTCGTAGGTCCACTGATCCGCACCCAGCGTGCGGCCGTTCACGCGCACGCTCATCTCCGCGGTGCCATCCGGCGTCGCGGTGAGGTGGAAGTCCGCCTGCGGCTCACCGGCCTGCTGGATGATGGGGTCCAGGAACCCGCGGTAGTCGCCCTCGCAGATGGAGCCCACGGAGCCGCCCGTGCCCTGGGCCACCGCTGCGAAGCGGTCCGCGCTGGAGCCCGCGGTGGAGCAGGACGTCCCGTTGGGGACGAGCGCGTGCAGGTTGCTGCGCTGGGACATGCCCGTGCCCTTCAGCGTCTGGAGGAACTGGATGTAGCTGTCCGGTCCGAAGCCGGAGTGGTCGTCCTCGTCCGCCAGCACCACCACCGCCATGCGGGCGGCAGCGCGGGTGAAGCCCAGGTTGCCGTCGTTGGGCTGCGGGGTGCGGACGTCGTCGGCCTGCTCGGACAGCGGAGCGGACAGGCCCTGGCGCATCGTCTCCAGGCCCTGCACCAGGTTGTGGCACAGGCCGACCTCCAGGTTGGACTGGATGGTGGCCGCCGCGTTGGCGCTGTTGCCGGACACCACGCGGGCGCGGCTGCCGTCCACCGGGAAGAGCCGGCCGGCCTCACCGCCGTTGGCGCCGCCGCCGCACAGCCCCTGGCGCTGCACCAGGCCCGTGCTGGTGACGCCCACGCGCACGTCCACGTTCAGCTCCTTCGCACGCGCGAGCCACCCGGGGACCGCGTTGCGCAGGCGCTGCTGGTACGTCTCCATGGTGGTGGTGTTGGAGACCACGAAGAGCACGTCCAGCTGGCTGTCGGTGCCCTGCGTGAAGCGGTCCACCTGGATGCCCTCGTGGTTGGTCTCCGCCAGCATCGGGACGAGGAAGCGGTTCGCCTCCGTGTCCGTCTGGAAGTACAGCGGGCTGTAGTGCTGGCCCAGCACGTTGCGGGCGTAGTCCACCTCCATCTCGAAGCCCTCGCCGGGCTGGAGCGTGATGGGCGCCGTCACCGGCGTGAGCAGGGAGAACTGCTTGGACGTGCCGTTGCCGATGATGGCGTCCGACACGGTGAGCGGCTCGCTGCAGCGGTTGGACAGGAACGTCTTGCGCGGCTTCGCCGGGCAGTCGTAGCGGATGGGCCCGAAGTCCACGAAGGACGGCGTGGCCACCAGGCACGACGGGTTGGACACCGCGTGGATGGGCAGCGTCACCGTGGGGTGGGCCGGGTTGTTGACGGTGAGCATCAGCTCGCCGTTGAACTCGCCGCCCGTGGTGGGCGCGCGGAAGGCGATCATGGAGCTGAAGGCCGTGTCGTAGAGCACCACGCCGCCCGTGATGGGACCGCCCGGCATGGTGAACACGCCGCCGCCGTCATTGGACAGGTGCACGTTCTTGATGGCGCACTCGGCCCGGCCCGGGTTGCGGAAGTAGAAGCCCAGCACCGCGCCGCGGCCCGGCACCACGTTGGCGAACTCCAGCGACGGCTGCGGCAGCAGTTCGTACACGCAGGGGCCGGACGTGCGGGCGCGGCCCGTCAGCGTGATGGCGCGCTCCGGCGTGAACAAGTCGTTGGACTGCACGTAGAGCGTGGCGGTGAAGGTGCCCTCGTTCTTGGGCTCGAAGTAGACCTTCAGCTCCAGCGCGTCGTCGCCCGGGTCGATCTGCAGACCGTTGGACTCCAGCGCGGGCCAGGTGCCGGCCTTCCAGGGGTAGTTCTGCGTGCCGCGCGTGGGCGTGGCCACGTCGAACTGCACCGCGTCGCCATCCGCGCGCACGCCGGTGAAGGTGAGGGGGCCGTTGCTGCCGGCGTTGGTGATGCGGATGACCTGCTCCACCTTGCCGCCCACCGGTAGCTCGCCGAAGTCCAGCGCCACCGGGGCCACGGCCAGCGTGGGCCGGCCACCGCGCGCGTCCAGCATCACGCGCGACTCACGCGCCTTGTCGGACGCGTACGCCACGGTGAGGTTGCCCACGTTGGGGCCGGAGAAGCGCGCGGCGAACTCCATGCGCATCTCCACCACCTCGTTCGGCTGCACCGTGGCGCCCTCCGGCTTGGACAGCGGCGAGAAGGCCCGGTCGCTGGTGGCCAGCGCGGAGATGGTCACCGGGCGCCAGGTGATGTTGCGCGCGCGGGTGAAGGACTCGGTGCGCTCGTGCACCGGAATCTCGTCGAAGGGCACGGGCGCCGGGTCGAACACGAAGGCGCTCGCCACGGAGTTGCCCTTCAGGTCCACCACGGACGGGGTGCACGTCTCGCAGGAGACGACCTCCAGCCGCGCGCCCATCTGCCCCAGCGCACGGGGCAGGTACTTCGTCTTCACCACCTGCGTGCTGTTGGGCGGCACGGTGATGGTGTCCGCGGTGAACGGATCCGCGCTCTCGCCCGCGACCTTCAGGGTCAGCGGCAGGTCCACCGGGTTGGTGACGGTGACCTCCAGCGTGCGGTCGCTGTCCACCTCCAGCGTCTCGTAGTCCAGCACCGGCGGGTTGACGCCGATGCGCGTGGGCGTGCCCAGGCCCATGACAGGCAGCTGCTGGAGGGCGCCCACGTTGGCGTCCGTCGTCACGCGCAGCGTCTCCTCCACCGGCCCTTCGGCCATCGGGTGGAAGCGCACCTTGACGACGTGCGACTCGCCCGGCGGCACGCGGCCTCCGCCGTCCGTCAACTCCACCTGGTAGGACGGGTTGTTGCCAATCCCCAACGCCTCCAGCGCGGAGAACGGCACGTAGCCGATGTTGCGGATGCGGACCTCCTTCTCACGCCACTCGCCCACCGGCACCTCGCCGAAGTCGAGCGCGTCCACGTCCAGCACCGCCGTGGCCTTCACCCCGCGCGTCTGGTCCTCCTCGTGACACGCCATCGTCCCCGCCACCAATGACGCCAGCAGGACGACCCGACCCCTCCACCCCATCACCATTGTCCGCTCCCCACCCTTCCCCACCACTCGCACACGGATGCCCGGGACACGTGATCCATCTCGGGCTTCCCCTAATCAAGACCCGTGCCGCGCGTGGAGGTTGCTCAGGAGGCCCGGAAAATCAGGGACTTGGCGGATGCTCCGGCGACCAAGTGAGCGCTGGAGGGAACAGGGGTGCCCTGGAGGGTGAAAGGTTTTTCCTGACCCTTTGCCAAGGAGCACCCCCAACTTTTCAGGTCATGAACCCGACGCTTCGGGCACCGGGACGCCCGCGTTCGCGGCGATGAAGGCCGCGATCGCGGCGGCGATGGCTGCGGGCTGCTCCAGGTGCACGTGGTGGCCGCCTTCGAAGAGGCGAGGCGGACCGGCCAGCGTGCGCAGGGCGGCCAATCGCCCCTCCAGCAGCTCCGGGGCGGGGGACAGGCCTTCCGTGCCGCGCAACAGCTGCACGGGGCAGGTGACGGCGGCCTCCAGCGCCAGCCACTGGGCCTCGTCGTAGCCCTGGCCGAAGCGGCGGCGGTGGCGTGGGTCGAAGGTGAAGGCGAAGTCGCCCTCCGGCGTGCGCCGGGTGCCATGGCGGGCGAAGAGCAGCGCCGCGTCCGGGGAGAGGGTGGGGTTCGCCTGACGCAGGCGCTCCGCGGCGGCCTCCACGGTGGGGTAGCGCTTGCGGTTGGGGGGCCGGCGCGCGTCGTCCAGGAAGCCGCGCAGCCGCTGCACCGCGCCCGTGGGCGGACCACCGGAAGGCCCCAGGCTTTCGATGAGGGTCAGGCTCCTGACGCGCTCCGGGCGCGCGGCGGCGTACGCGAGCGCGACGATGCCGCCCAGCGAGTGCCCCACCAGGTGCACCGGCGGCAGGGCCAGCCCGTCCAGGGTGGCCTCGATGTCCAGCAGGTGGTCGCTGAAGTGGTACGCGGCGCCGGGGCCCGCGTGGCCGCTCTCGCCCATGCCGCGAAAGTCGAGCAGCACCGTGCGCCAGGCTTCGGGCAGGTGCTCGCAGAGCGGATCAAAGCTGTGGGAATGGTCCAGCCACCCGTGAAGCATCAGCACGGCGGGGGCGCCCTGGGGGCCACGCTGCCGCACGTGCAGCGGCAGCCCTTCTGCGTCGACGGTGAGGGATTCGAATGCGGCGGCGGGCACGGGTGTCACCTCGTGCCTCCACGCCTTACTCCGTCCCCCCGGGTGCTGGCGACCCTACGCGACGGTGCTGGACGACGACGCCGCTGGGCGCGGCGGGCCGCCGGTGTCCGGCTTGCCGAGCACCATGGCCAGCTGCCGGGCCTGGCTCTCCGTGGCGCAGCGGTACTCCTGGGTCTTGCCGTTGGGCCGGTCGATCCGAATCACCCAGACGTCATTCTCCTTGGTCACCACAGGCGCTTGAGACATGCATTCCCTCCGTTTGGAGAAGAGAAAGCATCCTTCGTGCCGACCCCATGGATGGAGCCAAATGCCTGATTTCCGGCCGTCTCCCACGCCCGGAGGCCGAGCAGGTGACAAAATTCGTTCAGCGAGGCGACAAATTTCGGGCGCCCGGGTCGCACTCCTTGCGTAGTCCCCCAGGGCAGGCGTCAGTCATTGGGATGACAATCATGGGTCAGCGGGGTCCGGCCACTCCCACGCCGAGCGGTAGCCGCCGTCCGTCTGGGTGCCTTCGATGAAGCGCGCGTAGAAGGGGTGGCTGCTGAGGGTGGCGGAGTCGCCCACGACGAACAGGTGCCGGCGGGCGCGGGTGAGGGCCACGTTCATGCGGCGCAGGTCGTTGAGGAAGCCCAGCTGCCCCTCACTGTTGGAGCGGGTCATGCTCACCAGGATGGCGTCCTTCTCCCTCCCCTGGAACGCGTCCACGGTGTCCACCTCCACCTCCGGGTGCACGGCCTCCAATGCCTCGCGCAGGTGGCGGGCCTGGGCGCTGTACGGGGCGATGACGGCGACCTCGCGCGGAGCCAGGCCCAATGCCAGCAACTGGCGCACGCGGGCGATGACGTAGGTGGCCTCGCCCGGGTTGAGGAGGGAGTGCGTGGTGGGCTCCACCTCTTCGTCGAAGCCCTTGCCCGCGGTGTCCAGGTAGAGCACGGGCGGTGCGTCCACCTCCGCGCCTGCGTTGAGCACCCCGGACAGCGTGCGGTCCGCCACGGACGGGTGGGCGCGCAGCTCGCCGCCGTACATCTCCTGGGAGGGGAAGGCCATGATGGCGGCGTTCATCCGGTACTGCTCGCGCAGCATGCGCTTCACCTCGTCGCCGTGGTCCTTGAGCAGGCGCTCGAAGAGGCTCGTGCCCAGGCCCGCCTTGGAGGCCTCCTGTGACAGCACGGTGGGCGGCAGCTGCTGCGGGTCTCCGGCGAGCACCACCTTGGGCGCGCGCAGGAAGCCCAGCAGGGCCAGCGGCTCGGTGGCCTGGGTGGCTTCATCCAGGAGCGCGCGGTCGAACTCCTCGCCCGCGAGCACTCCGGAGCCCAGGCTCGCGAGCGTCACGCACACCACGTCCGCGCGAGCGAGCACGGCCCTCACGGCCTTCTTCTCCAGCTTGCGCGCCTCGTCCATCAGGTCCTTGGCTTCGGAGGTGGACGAGCGGGCGTTGGAGAAGCGCTCACGGCTGCGGCCCTGGTTGCGCTGGCGCCGCGCGTAGCCGAAGAGGTCGAAGGCCTCATCGAACAGGTCGCGGCTGACGACGCGGTCCGGGTGCTCCTCCACCACGATGTCCAGCGTGTGCTCCTGCAAGCGGGCGGCGACGCGCGCGGGGTGGCCCACGCGGATGGCGCGCAGGCCCTGTTCCAGGCACAGCTCCAACAGGTGGTCCACCGCGGCGTTGCTGGCCGCCGTGCACAACAGTCGCTCGCCGCGCGCGACGGCCTGGGCCGCGACCTCCGCCAGCACGGTGGACTTGCCGGTGCCGGGCGGGCCGTGGATCAGGAAGAAGTCCTCCGCGGCGAGCGCGCGCTTCGCGGCGTCCTGCTGCTCCGGGTTGAGCGGGCGGGTGGGGGTGAAGTCCTTGGTGTTGTCGAAGCGCGGGGGCTCGTTGCCCAGCAGCACCTCGCGCTTGTGGCGCTCCTGGCCCTTGTCCATCGCCTTCACGCGCTGGAGGCCCGCGCGCACGCGCTCGTAGGTGACGTCGTTGGGGACGACGTCCAGGCGCAGGAGTCCTTCGGACAGGTAGGCGGGCGGCTCGCGGTCGAAGGCCAGCTGGATGCGCGTGGAGGTGGCGCGCGACACGAGCGCCTTCGCCGGGTCCTTCACCTCCGCGCGGCGGGGCAGCACCGCCACCAGGTCGCCGTTGGACACGCGCGTGGGCAGCTTCCCCCGGTCCGCGCGGGCGAGCGTGAGGAGGATGCGGCCACCCAGGCCCACCTCCTCCTCGACGGTCTCCAGGTCCAGCACGGACAGGCCCTGCTCTTCACGCTCGCGCAGGGTGAGCCCTTGCGCGAGCGAAGTCATACGGGCCTTTTCGGCCTCGCGCTCCTGGGCGAGCAGCGAGCCGAGCTTGTCGAAGAACGAAACGTCACGGGCCATGCCCCGGTCATGCCATCCCGGGGCGCCCGCCGTCACGGCCCGTGTGCCGGACTGTCCAGCCTACTGGCAGGAGTACGTGTACGAGGACGGCGTGCTCCAGGTGCCATCCGGGTTGATGGCGCGCACGGTATAGCCGCTCGCCGGGTAGGTGGTCCCCCAGCAGTCGCGGGCGCGCACGTCGTTGCGCAGGGCGGTGCCCAGGTCCCAGTTGCCCACGCGGCGCTGCTTCTCGTACGCGGCCACGCGGTCCACCGCCTCCACCCAGGTGGAGTCCGCCGCCAGCACGTCGCGGCGCTTCTCCAGGAACTTCTGGAGCCACGCCGTCTCCGTGATGCCGTTGTAGCCAATCACCGGCGCCACCTGGCCGCTGTTGCCCAGGGCCGTGTTGGCCTTGCGGATGAGGTCCTTCATGCCGTCGAAGCCGTGGTTGATGGACGCGTCGTAGAGCGCGGCCTTGGTGAGCGCCTGGGTGAGGCCCCACTTCGCGGCCTCGGTGAGGGTGGGCGTGTAATAGAGCGCGTCGCTCACCTGGTCCTGGCACTGCTTGAAGTCCGCCTGGGTGGCGGCGGTGTTGAAGCTGGCCGCCCAGTCCGAGGTCCAGTTGCCCACCGCGTCCAGCTCCGACGTGGACGCCTGGGATTGGCCGGTGGACAGGAAGCGGTTGTTGATGACGGTGAGCGCGTTCCAGTACTTCGCCAGGCGGTTGCCATTGGCCTCCGTGCGCAGGGCCCGGTAGCACTGCACCACCTGGATGGCGTCTCCCGTGCCGGTGCAGAAGCCCGCGCGCCCGTTGGTGTAGCCGCGCCCGTCGTTGATGTTCTCCGAATAGGCGTAGTCCATCGTGGGCGTGTCGTTCTCCCAGATGCTCGTCAGCCCTTCGGCCACCTTCTTCTGGTTCGCGGTGAGGCCGGAACCGCCAGGGGACGTGCCGCCGCAGCTGTCGGACTGGACCTTCACGTTGGTCGCGGTGAAGGACGTGTTGGAGGTGGAGGAGTAGTTGAACGTGTAGGACGCGTTCACGGCCACCGTCAGCGACGACGTGCGCGTGAAGGTGCACGTGCGGCCCGACTGCGTGTGCGTCCAGCCGGGTTGATCATCGTCACACGTCACGCCCGTAGGCACGTCGAGCGCGATGACCGGGTTGGCGATGGCCACCGTCCCCGTGTTCTTGAAGACGAGCGTGCCCCAGTAGTCCGGCCCGTTGTACGTGTTCGTCGTCACCGAGTGCGTGCACGCGCCCAGCGCCTGCGCTGCCTCGGCCATCGCGGGAGACTCCGCGTCTGTCGCCGGGCCACAGCCGCTGGCCAGCGCCACCGTGAGGCCCATCATCCACGTCCGTGAAGCCGCCATGTGCCTGCCCCCGCTTGGGTATGGGGATGCCCGCGCTCGGCGAGCATCCCGGATAGAGCAGGAATAGCTGTTTTCGCTGTGATTCGCCAGGGGCGCTCAGCCCTGCACGTCCGGCAGCGGCAGCACCCGCCACAGCTGCGGCTTGTCGTACTGCGGCGGAATCATCCCCAGCGGCCAGCCTTCGGCGGTGAGCTCCGCGTACTGGTACCCGCGCCCTCCGAAGGGGATGCGGGTGCCGGTGCCGGGCAGTCCCACGCCGATGGCCGCGTGCGCGAGCGCGTCCGAATAGAGCATCACCGCGTCCACGCCCACCTGCCTGAGCAGCATCAGCGCCAGCACCGCCTTGGAATCGCAGTCGCCCCGGTCCTGCGCGGGCACCAGTCCCGGCGGGACGATGCCGAAGGGCTCGTCGCCGGGCAGCTCGTAGCGGATGCGGCGCACGAAGCCGAGGATGAGCTCGGTGGCCTGCGCCGCGTCCAGGTCACGCTCGCGGATGGAGGTGGCGAAGCGTTCGCCCAGCACGCGCACCGGCTCCGCGTTGCTGCGCATCAGCTCCGCGTAGATGCAGCGCATGTCCGTGCCGCAGCCCGGCGGCGCCACGTAGGTGAAGCGCTCCGGGCCCATGGCTCGGTAGCGCAGTCGCACGCTGTAGTCGCGGTGGGCCTGCGCCAACCCGCGCTCCACCGTTTCGCCCAGTCCGTAGGCCAGCTGCTGACGGGCGGGCTCCATTCCTTCCACGCGCCAGTCATAGGACTTCGCGCGCTCCAGCGGCGTGTCCTCCGGCACCAGCACGATGCCCAAATCCCGCATCGCCTCCTGCGGATCCGCCGGAGGAACCTCCGTTCGCGGCTGGGGCGGATCCGGAAGCCGGCCCGCCTTCCGGGTCAGCACGAGCTCCCAGCTGGCGAAGGCCATGAGCGCGCCCATCAGCACCAGCGACAGCAGCGTCTTCCACGAGCGCACGGCCATGGCGGCTTCAGGCGGGCGCGCGCAGCACGCCGGTGGGCAGCTGCGGGAAGGGGATGAGTCCGTTGAGCGCGGCCTGGAGGCCCGGCGCGGTGAGCAGCGCGATGACCAGCAGGAAGGCGCACAAGAGGAGCGCGGCGGCGATGTTGCCCTTGCGCACCTCCGCCAGCTCCTCGATGCCCGGCGTCATCTTGTCGAACAGCCGCACGCCCAGGGCGAGCACCGCCACGCCCACCGCCAGCGACAGCGCCACGTGCACCAGCGCCAGGCCCATCAGCTGGAGCACCGAGACGGCGGACACGGGCGGGTTCTGCACCGCCAGGTCCACCGCGTCGCTGGTGGCCTTCAGTGCGTGTTGCACGAGCAGGCCCAGCGACACGAGGCTCGTCGCGTGCACCAGCCCGGAGGCGACGTTGCCCTGGCGCAGCTCCTCCACGGGGTGGCTGTCCAGCAGGCGGCTCAGGCCACGCATGCTCAAGCCGATGCCGAGCGCGGCCACGAGGCCGCCGAGGACGACCTTCACGAGTCCGACGACGAAGAGGGTGAGGTCCATGGGGCGCCGGGGACTGTAGCGGAAGTCCCCCTCGCCGCCATGGCCCATGGCTCACCCGCGTGGCTTGCCGTCCTTCAGACGGCGGCTGAGCGTCCAGGCGAGGGCGACGAGCGCGACCCAGCCCACCGCCGACTCCGGGCCGCTGCCCACCGAGCAGCCCAGGCCCTGCCGCATGCCGCTCGTCGGGTCGTACTCCACGGTCAGCTGGAAGTTGCAGAGCGACGCGTTGCCGGCCGCGTCGATGGCGGTGACCTGCACCGAGTGCAGGCCCGGCGCGAGCGGCGTGCCCACGACGGGGCTGTAGAGGAGCTCCGTTTCGGAGACGCTGTCGCTGGCGGTGGCGGCCGGGTACTCCGCGCGGGTGCCGGACATCACCGCGGTGGTGAGCGTCTGGTCCTCCGGGCAGGTGAGCACGGGCGGGCGCGAGTCGCGCACTCGGACCTGGATTTCGCACGTGCTGCTGTTGCCCGCGTCGTCCGTGCTGATGACCTCCACGCGGGTGAGGCCCAGCGGGAACAGGTCGCCGGACGCGTGCGTGCTGGTGACGGTGACCTGGCTGGAGAGGCTGTCGATGGGCGTGAGGTCCGGCCAGAACGCGTGCGCGCCCTCGGGGCCTTCCGCCTCCACGCGGACCTCGTTCACCTTGCAGGCCCGGCCGGGCGCCTGGTTGTCGCGCACGGTGATGGGGAAGGAGCAGGTGCTCTCGTTGCCGGACGCGTCCCTCGCCGTCACGTTCGCCTGGGTGGTGCCCAGGGGCAGCACGCTGCCGTTCGTCGGGCTGAAGGTCGTGACGACGTCCCGGCTCGTCTCATCCCCGATGCCCAGGTTCGGATAGTAGAAGGTCGTGCCCCGGGGCGACTGCGCGTTCAGGATGAGCGCCGTCGGGCAGTTGTGGATGGCCGGCGCCGTCAGGTCCCGCGAAGTCAGCACCGTGGTGCAGTACGTGAGGCGGCCCTGCGCATCCCCGGCCTGGTAGGTGATGGCGATGGGCAGGTTGAGCGGAAGCAGGTGGCCGTCAATGAAGGTGGTACGGATCCACGCCTGCTCCGGTCCGGTCCGCAGCTCGGGCCGGTAATAGAGCAGGTCCGTGCCCTCCGGACGGTTGGAGGGCATGTCCTGGGCGGCCGTGCACAGGAAGGTCGGCGCCGCTTCATCCCGCTCCATGCGCCACAGCGCATGGGGCGTCCACGGGTCTCCGGCCGTCGTCAGCAGCGCGCCCTGGAACGGCACCAGCCCCGTGGGCAGCGCGAACTCCTTGCCCGACGGCAGCCGCGTCAGCCGGGACGTGCCCGCGTCGGTGCCGTCCGTACGCCACAGCTCGCTCGCCCCCGTTTCCGTCGTCACGATGACGGCGAGCCCTTCCTCCCACGGCGCGACGCCGCGCACGGACTCATGCCCGTACGCGGTAGGGTGCGGCAGGCGCCGGGTGCCCGCGGCTGTTCCGTCCGTCACCCACAGCGAGTCCCCAAGCGTGGCTCCCCGGGACACGAAGTAGAGGCGGTTGCCCGCCGTGACGAAGAACTGGCCAGAATAACCGTGGAGCATCGCGTTGGGCAGCTGCGCCAGCTGCTGCGTCCCCGCGTCAGTGCCGTCCGTGCGCCACAGCTGGGAGGCCTCCTCCGAGCTGCGCACGAGGAAGACGAGCGCGTCGCCCAGGGCGGCGAGCACGGTGGGCATGCGGCCCGTGGCGGCGGTATTGAAGCCCTTGACGAGCACGGTGCCGGCCTCCGTGCCGTCGGACTTCCAGACCGCGCGGCCATGCTGGCCGTCATCCGCGGTGAAGTAGAGCGTGTCGCCCACCGCGGTGAGGTTCTCGGGATACGCGTCGCCGACGCCGGCCTTGATGTCGCGCACGAGCGTGGTGCCCGCTTCGGTGCCATCCGTGCGCCACAGCTCGAAGCCCAGCTCGTTCTCCGCGGCGAAGAAGACCGTGTCCCCCACGCGCGCGAAGCCCCCGGCGTTCGCTCGGGCGGAGCCCGGGTAGATGTCCTTGATGGGAACGGTGCCCTCGGCGGTGCCGTCCGATTTCCAGAGGTCGGCTTGCGTGTCCGCCGGAACGAAGAGCACGGAGTCCCCGAAGACGAAGACGGGCGACTGGGAGGCGACGCCATGGATCGAGCCGGGGGTGAGCTCGCGCGTGACGTGGGTGCCCTCGCGAGTGCCGTCGCTCGTCCACAGCTCGCGTCCGGTCTCCGGTGACGTCGCGATGAAGAACAGGCGGTGCGGCGTGGCGCGCAGCGAGCCCGGGTCGATGCGCGCACCCGCGGGCAGCAGCTCCTCCTGTACGGAGCGGGTGCCTGCGGACGTCCCGTCCGTCACCCACAGCTCCCGGACGTCGGATCCGGAGCCGGCGTTGCCCGGGGTGGCGAGGAAATAGAGGCGCCCGTTCAGCTCGACGGTGGGCCGCGTGTCAGGCCCCCGGGCGTCCAGCTCCAGGCGGGGCTCGGAGAGGACGTCCGCCACCCGGCGCACCGTCATCGGATCCATCTGGACGGAGGAGCTCTGCGCGAACGCCGGGGCCGCGCCCACCGCCAACGCCAACGCCGAAAGCCACGCACGACCGCTGACCATCCCCATGCCCGCCTCCACGCCCGCCTGCCCGCCAACTGTCCTGCTGGGGGCGCACCGTCATCACGCCCCCGCCGGGCTACAACCCACGCCCTGTCCGACTGTCCGACAGCTTGCGCACCGCCGGTGTCACACCTGTTTCATGTGTTCACCACCGGCCGCCGCCCTCGCGAACCCACCTGAGTGCTGCCGGCTTCTGTCGCACGCCTCCGGCCCCCACTACAGTGCGGATGACGCAGGGTGTCGTATGTCTTGTGGGGGGCTGGTGTGCCAGGGGGCCATCCTCGTGGAGGTGCTGCCGCCGGAGGCGGGAGGGCAGGACACGGTGGCGCCCATGATGGCGGCGGAGTTCGAGGCGCGAAGCCGCCTGCGCCGTCCGCCGGAGATGCCGGTGCGGGTGGTGGACGTGTTGCACCGCACGGTCTACCGCTACGCGAAGCCGGTGGAGCGCAGCTCGCACCTGTTGCGGCTGACGCCCATGCATGACCGGCTCCAGTCGCTGCTGTCGCATGACGTGACTCTGTCGGTGGGGGTGACGCGGTCGGAGTACGAAGACGTCTTCGGCATCCGTGTGCGCCGGGCGGTGGTGGACACGCCCTACACGGAGCTGGTGATGGAGGCCCGCTCGCGCGTGGAGCTGCGGGACACGGATCCGCTGGGATACCGGCCGCTGCACATGCGCTCGGTGTTGCCGCTGGTGTGGATGCCGTGGCAGGCGAACATGCTCCAGCCGTACCTGCTGCCACCGGAGCTGCCGGACACGCAGCTGGAGGAGTTGCTGGAGTACGCGATGAGCTTCGCGCGCCGCAACGACTACGACCTCTTGGACACGCTGCTGGACATCAACTACTCCATCTTCAAGGAGTACCAGTACGCGCAGGGCACCACGACGCTGAACACCACGGCGTTCAGCGTGTATTCGGCGCGCAAGGGCGTGTGTCAGGACTTCGCCAACGTGTTCATCTGCCTGGCGCGCCTCTTGGGAGTGCCTGCGCGCTACGTGTGCGGGTACCTCTACACGGGGCCCAAGCACGCGAACGCGGTGATGGCGGAAGCCTCTCACGCGTGGGTGCAGGTCTACCTGCCGGAGGTGGGGTGGAAGGGCTTCGACCCCACGAACGGCATCCTCACGCAGACGCACCACGTGCGGGTGGCGGTGGGGCGCCAGTACTCGGATGCGACGCCCACGACAGGCACCCTCTACCTGGGTGGTGGTGGGGAGAAGTTGGAGGTGCTGGTCCGCTGCGAACCGGTGTCTTCCGAGGGGCAGTGAGCCGGCTGACCTGATTCAAGACCTGCTTCGATGGGTTCACTTGGGGTGTGGCTGGAACGGGGTGAACATGGTCTGTTGCTCCTCTCTCGAACCCGTACGAGGAGTGATGTCCATGAAGCGCATCCTGTCATTGATGATTGCCACGTTGGCCCTGGCCTGCTCTGGCCCGGACATGAGCGACGCAGGTGAGGAGGGGAGCGAATCCATCGCGACCCAGGAGAACGCCGTCACCTATTCCCTCTGCGGTTCCCATACGCTCAATTGCCCGGTCGGCTACACCCGTGTCGGTCAACTCTGTTCGTCGCACTGCTCGGCGCTGGGCTACTCGTGTTCGCCCTTGGGCTACAACGAAACCCTCTGCTTCAAGCCGGATCCCATCGTCGGAACCATCAGCGCGACGCCCACGAATGTGCGCATCAACCTGGATGTGACGCAGACGGGGACGACGAACATCTGCTTCGACGTCAGCGGCATCACCGAGGGAGAGGTCTGGCTGAGCGTGAACAACCAGTCCGAAGTGCTCTTCGCCCGTGGCGACAACTTCTGCCAGGCCGCGCCCTGGATCACGGCGGGCAACACCTTCGCGTTCAAGCTCTACTCAGGCAGGGCGCACACCACGCTACTCGCCACCGCGACCGTGACGGGTGAGGGCTACCGCGGCGGCACCAATCCGCCCCCGCAGTGTGGCCCCTGCCAGTCGGGCTACTCCTGCTTCTGCGGCGACCGCGTGTGCCGCCGCGAAGGCACGCTCTGTCCGTGACGTGAGCCACGAAGCCGGGGGAGGGCACTGTCCCCCGGTTTCATGCCGGAGAGGATTCCCCATTGGGCGCGGTAGGGTGCGCGCTCATGACAGCAAAGGGAAACGCTTCCACTCGGCGTTCAGCGATCCTCCTGCTCGGGACGTTGCTTCTTTCAGCCTGCGCAGAAGGTCCAACGCCCACGACCCCTGTCGCGGTTCGGAAGTGGGTAGGGCCTCTGGTGGCCGTGCCTGGCGGCGGGCAGTTCCGCACCATCGTCTACTATGGCCCGTGGCAGTGCAGCTCGCAGCTCATGGCCTACTGCCGTGAGAAGTGCGGAGGGAGTGGATACGCTCTCCAGGGCTGCATGTGGCTCGCGGACGTGAAGATGGACTTTGAAGGCACGGTCGTTCGAGCTGGGAGCCGGTTCGGTATGACGAACTGCTGCTGCAACTACGGGACGCTCAGCCCCGTCCAGAACAAGGCCGCCCGCGACAAATGGGACGACAGCCGTCCAGAGTTCCGGGAGCAGTGGGCGAAGCGCTTTGGCGCATGGCCCTCGGAGAACGGAAACCCCTACGAGGGGCATCACATCCGGGACCTCTGGCATGGCGGCAATCCCACGGACTGGGACAACATCCTGCCGTTTCCCAAGGACATCCATCAGACGCTCTTCAAGCTCTACAACCAGTGTTACGCGAACTCGCCTCCATGGACGAGCGTCGGCACGGACTATCCCTATGGAGAATAGGCACAAGGCGATGAACGAGCTGCTCGATGAGATATCGCGCCTCCACGTGCCCAACCCGCCTGCAACGCCGGAGCAACTGGATGCGTTCGAGCATCGCGTGGGCTGGCGCCTGGACCCGGACCTGCGCGCTTTCTACCTGCATTGTGACGGGGCCCGGTTGTTCGCGCAGCGGGAGCCCACGTTCGGCTTCGTCGATTCCGCCTTCACGTTCTTGCCGCTGTCACGGATTGCCCGCGCGCGAGTGGTCATGCGCGATGAGGATACGGATCAGGCCGGGCCGCCGTCCTGGTATGCCGTCTGCGAGGTACGGGACAGCAACTACATCCTTCTCGATGTGAGCCACCAGGAAGGGGGGCGCTACCTCATTCGTGATGGCTACAACGAAGCGTTTCCTGACCCGGAGTATTGCGCGCAGGTTGCCAGTTCGTTTCAGGAGTTCCTCGCGGGGGCGCTGCGGTCCCAGGGGCGTTGGTTCTGGCTTCGGACCGAAGAATGACTATGGCTGCACGGCGGAGTTCAACGTCCGCATTCGCCACACCGTGAACGTGTGCAGCCGCCGGCCCCTGAAGACACCCGTGAGCTTCACCGGGCCCTCCACGGAGCCAAAGCGTTGCACCAGTTCCTCCGGTGGCGCCGCGCCGTTCTCCGAACACCACAGCACATCCTGCCCCGGCTTCAATTCCAGCTCGGGCCAGAGGTCATACTGGCTCTTGCGCCGTGACGGCCCCACCGTGTCCGTCTCCACGCCCGCAGTGTACGCGACCTGCGAAGCCAGTTGATACGTGGGCGCGTAGACCGCCGTGGGACCCGGCGCCATACCCGGGAACAACTGCTCCGGCGTCCTCAGCCTCTCCAGCACGCCCCAGCCGTGCGCCCTCGCCAGCACCACGTCGCGCTCGAACGTCAGCACCGGGAACAACAGGTGCGACGTCACCGCCAGCACCACCGCCATCCCGCTCCACGCCGCCGCCCGCTGCCACACCGGCCGCATCCCCGCGACGCCAATGCACGCAGCCACGTACGCCGCCGCCGGCCAATTTGCCTCACCCCGCGTCTTCGCCGCCGCGTAGCCGAAGAACAGCAGCGGAATCACCGCCGCCATGCGCAGCAGGAACTGCTCTCTCGGCCCGCGCACCGCGTACACCAGCGCCAGCGGGAACAGCACCGGCCCGCCCATGGCGAACTGTCCCGCCACGTACTCGCCGAACGTCGCCCACCCTCCGCGCCCGCCCAGGCCGTGGTTCAGCTGGAACTTGAAGCCCACCCAGTCATGGCTCGCGTTCCACAACACCACCGGCAGAAAGCACAGCAACCCAAGCCCCGCCGTCACCCACGCTCCCGCCGGCAGCCGCCGCGCCTTCAGCGCCGCGACCATGAACGCCAGACCCAGCAGCACGGACGGATACTTCGACAGCAGCGCCAGGCCACACGTCAGCCCCGCCAGCACCCACTTCTCGCGGTAGAGCGCCCACAGCCCCAGCGCCCAGAACAGCAGCATGGGCGAATCCGGCGTGGCCCAGACTCCGGAGAGGATGCCCACCGGCACCGCGCTCCACAGCGCCAGCGCCCTCCAGGCCGCGTCCCTGGACCGATACACGTCCAGCGCCAGCCCCCACACCGCCACGCCCGTCCCCAGCCCGCACAGGAGCGCCGTCCCCCGGATGCCCAGCGCGGCGATGAGCCACGCCACCATCGGCGGATGGTCGAAATATCCCCATGCGAGATGCCGGGCCCATTGCCAGTAATAGGTTTCGTCGAAGTAGACGTCCGTTCCCAGCGCCAGCGCGAGCCGCACCCCCACGCCCAGCCCCACCAGGACGAGGCACGTCTTCATTCCCGGGCCGGGGCTGGAGTGGGCGGACGCACGCACGCCCCCGGACAAAGCGCACCGGAGGGCCGTTGGCCAGCGGGGAGTGAGACCATTTCAGCTTGCCCCCGCGAACCCAGGCTCACAATGTGAAGGGCCGCGCAGCCGCAGCACACCGGGAGTACCCCATGGCAGACCATCCCCCCTCCGCTCATACCAACCGTCTGGCCCAGGAGCCGTCGCCGTACCTGCGCCAGCACGCCACGAATCCCGTGGACTGGTACCCCTGGGGGGACGAAGCCCTGGCCCGCGCTCGCGCGGAGAACAAGCCCATCCTGCTCTCCGTGGGCTACTCCGCATGCCACTGGTGCCACGTCATGGCCCACGAGTCCTTCGAGCACCCCGACATCGCGCGCCTGATGAACGAGGGCTTCATCAACATCAAGGTCGACCGCGAGGAGCGCCCCGACCTGGATCAAATCTACCAGGGCGTCGTGCAGCTCATGGGGCAGGGCGGTGGCTGGCCCCTCACCGTGTTCCTCACTCCCGACCTGCGCCCGTTCTACGGCGGCACCTACTTTCCCCCCTCGGACCGCTACGGCCGGCCCGGCTTCCCGCGCCTGCTCACCGCGCTGCGCGACGCCTGGGAGAACAAGGCGGACGAAATCGAGGAGCAAGCCCGGCGCTTCCAGGAGGGCCTGGGCGAACTGTCCACCCACGGACTGGACGCCGCTCCCGCGCACCTGTCCGCGGAGGACATCGTCGCCATGGGCCAGTCCATGCTGAAACGCATGGATCCGGTGAACGGTGGCTTCGGCGGCGCCCCCAAGTTCCCCAACCCCATGAACGTGGCGCTGCTCCTGCGCGCGTGGCGGCGCGGCGGCGGCGAGCCCCTCAAGGCCGCGGTGTTCCGCACGCTGGAGCGTATGGCCCTGGGCGGCATCTACGACCAGTTGGGCGGCGGCTTCCACCGGTACTCCGTGGACGAGCGCTGGCTGGTGCCCCACTTCGAGAAGATGCTCTACGACAACGCCCAGCTCCTGCACCTGTACTCGGAGGCAGAGCAGGTGGAGTCACGACCGCTCTGGCGCAAGGTCGTGGAGGAGACCGTCGAGTACGTCCGCCGCGAGATGACCGACCCGGACGGCGGCTTCTACGCCACGCAGGACGCGGACAGCGAAGGCGAAGAGGGGAAGTTCTTCGTCTGGCATCCCGAGGAGGTCCGCGCGGCCCTGTCCGTGGGCCAGCAGTCGGACACGGTGCTGCGCCACTTCGGCATCAAGCCCGGAGGCAACTTCGAGCACGGCGCCACGGTGCTGGAGGTCGTCGTCCCCGTGGATCAGCTCGCGAAGGAGCAGGGCCGTCCCGTGGAGGCGGTGGAGAAGGAGCTGGCGGAAGCGCGCCGCGTCCTCTTCCTCCTGCGCGAGCAGCGCGTGAAGCCGGGCCGTGACGACAAGATTCTGGCGGGCTGGAACGGGCTGATGATCCGCGGGCTCGCGCTGGCGTCGCGCGTGTTCGACCGGCCGGACTGGGCGAAGCTGGCGGCGGGCGCGGCGGACTTCGTGCTCGCGAAGATGTGGGACGGCAAGCGGCTGTTGCGCTCGTACCAGCACGGCCAGGGCCGCATCGACGGGTTCCTGGAGGACTACGGCGACTTCGCCTCCGGGCTCACCGCGCTCTACCAGGCCACCTTCGATGCGAAGTACCTGGACGCGGCGGACGCGCTCGCGCACCGCGCGGTGGAGCTGTTCTGGGACGAGGAGAAGCAGGCGTACCTGTCCGCGCCCCGGGGACAGAAGGACCTGGTGGTGGCGGCCTACTCCCTCTTCGACAACGCCTTCCCGTCAGGCGCGTCCACGCTGACGGAGGCGCAGGTGACGCTCTCCGCGCTCACCGGTGACGTGTGCCACCTGGACCAGCCGGAGCACTACGTGGCCAAGCTGCATGATCAGCTGGTGCGCAACCCCATGGGCTATGGCCACCTGGGGCTTGCCGCGGACTCGCTGGTGGACGGCGCGTCTGGCGTCACCTTCGCGGGGACTCGCGAGGCCGTGGCGCCGCTGCTGGCCGCCGCGAACCGCACCTACGCGCCGGTGTTCTCCTTCGGCTGGAACGACACGGGCTCCGCTCCGCCCGCGCGCCTCCAGGAGCTCTTCGAGGGACGCGACCCGGTGGAAGGGAAGGGCGCCGCGTACCTCTGCCGCGGCTTCGTCTGCGAGCGGCCCGTCACGGAATCGGGCCTGCTCGCGGAGCGGCTGGTGGCGGCCCCGGGCCACTGACGCGGCCACGGGGACGCGCGCCGCGACTACTTCACGTCCGTGACCTGGAGCGAACCGATGAGGGGCGTGATCTCCGCGTTCCCCTCGTAGCCCACGTAGAAGTGCGTGGCGTCCGCGACGGGCTGGTTGAAGGTCGGATCCAACTGGGTCCACTCGCCCACGAAGGCCTCCACCCACTCGTGCCAGTACAGCGCGGGCACGCCGTCGGAGTTCACCATGTAGATGACGCCGTCCACGCGGCGCGCGGGGATGCCGGACGCGCGCAGCATCGCCACCGTGAGCAGCGAGTGCTCCGTGCAGTCGCCCTTCTTCTGGCGCAGCACGTCCGTGGCCCGGTCCGCGCTGGCGCCGTAGTCCTTCTGCAGGTTGCTGTACACCCACGCGGACAACATCCGCGCCGCCGTGTACGCGTCCTTCTCCTCGCGGATGATGCTCTTGGCCTGCGCCTTGATGGCCGGCGCATCCGCCTCCACCGCGAGCGTGGACTTGAGGTTCTCCCCCTTGTCGGGGTCCGCCACCGGCCGGGCCGCGCGGCCCTTGGGCGAAGGCGGCGCCGCCAGCAGCGTCACCTCCACGCGGCCGTCCGGCAGTCGCTGGTACTTCTGCCGGTACGTGTCCTGCTGGAACTTCTCCGGCAGGTTCTTCATCACCAGCTTCACCTGTCCGGGAATCTCGCGCGCCTTCGCGGGCAGCGGCTTGGGCAGCACCACGCGCGTGAGGCCGAACACCTCCACCAGGTCCATCCGCTTCGCGATGGACTCGGACTCGGCCCGCGCCTGCATCGTCTGGCCGAAGTCCACCCGCACCATCTTGCCGTCCGTCGTCAAGAAGGCCGCCACCGGCACCTTCTCCTTGTCCGACAGCGTGCTCACCCGCGACAGCTTCACCTTCACGCCGCCCAGCATCTGCTCCTCGGGCGCCTCCACCGTGGTGACGGTGCGGTAGGTCTCCAGGTCCGTGCCGTCCAGCGTCGAGCCCTCCACCTTCTGGCCTCGAAGCAGCGCCACGCGCGCCTGGTCCGCGTCCTCCACCGTCTCCTTCGGCAGCGGCATGGGCTTGAGCACTTCATCCGGCTGACCCGGGCGCTTGCGAACCACGCGCAAGGCGTCACCGGTCACCGTGCCCACCAGCTCGTTGTCCCCGCCGTCGCCCTTCTGCGTGACGGTGAAGGACAGGAGCTTGCCGCCCGGCTTCGCTTCGTAGACGCGCACCTCGCGGTGCACGCGCTCCGACACGCGCGTGCCCACCTGCGCCTTGAAGATGAGCTCGTTGATGCTCTGCGCCTTGTTGCCCGGCAGCACCGTCAGGTCGGTGAAGAACCAACCCACCTTCTTGTCCATCAGGTACAGGCCGAAGTACTCGCCGCCCTTGGGGCGCGGGGCCTTCAGCGCGTCGGAGAGCTCCTGGGCCTGCGGGGCCTGGGACGTCTTCGCCTGCGCCTTGGCCGCCGCGGCCTTCACCTGGTTCTTCAGTGCGGGGGCCTGGGCCCAGGCCGCGGAGGGCGCCCCTGTCAGCAGGGCGAGCAGGCTCAACAATCCCAGACGGGTGCGTCGCATCGGTCGGTTCATGGAAGGCATCTGCTCGCTCCTGATGGGGACTACAGGCGCTTGGTCAGGATGATGAGGTCGTCACCCTGCTTGTAGAAGTCGCGCAGGCGCGCCTCTTCGCCGTACTTCATGGACGCGTAGAAGCCGCGCGTGGGGCCGTAGGCCTCCGTGGCGCTCGTCTCCACGCGGATGAGTCGCGCCTTGCGGCGGCGCAGGTCGCCCTCCATGGAGGACACCAGCTGCGCGCCAATGCCCTGGCCGCGAACTTCCGGCGCGGAGGCAATCCAATACAGGTCGAACGCGTGCTCCGTCATCGGCGTGGGGCCGTAGCAGCAGTAGCCCACCAGCCCGCCGCCGTCCTGCCCGCGGTCCGCCACGAGGATGGAGTAGTCCCGGTTGCCCGCGGTGAGCGCGGTGTCAACCAGCTCGATGGCGCAGTCCTGCTCCTCCTGCGAGAAGGTTTCGATTCGCCGGATCAACGCGGCGAGCGGTTCCCGGTCCTTTCTTTCGAGTGTGCGGATTTCCATGGGCTCTTTCGAGAGCGACCTCCACGAGTCGCGAGGCCAGGGTCGCGTAGTCCATGCCGGCGGCCTGCGCCGCCTTCGCGTACCCCGCGCCCGGGTGAAGGTCGCAGTTGGGGTTGATGTCGATGACGTACGGCACACCCTCGGGCGACACCCGAAGGTCCACGCGTCCATAGTCCTGGCAATCCAGCGCTGCAAATGCTTCCAACGCCGTCTGGATGCAACGCGCTTCCTGCACTGCGTCGAGCCGGCAGGGCCCCGTGGGCGAGTCCCGGTACTCCGGTGACTCCGCCTCCCACTTGGCCCGGTACGACACGATGTTCGGCCGGTCGTCGAACGCGCGACCGAAGTGGATCTCCGTGAGCGGCAGCGCCTGACGCGGGCTGTTGCCGAGCAGGGGCACGTAGATTTCCCGCCCCTGGATGAACTGCTCCACCAGCGCGGGCTGGTGGAAGGTGCGCAGCACGGACTCGCACGCCCGCACGAGCGCCGAGCGCTCCGTCACCACGGAGTCGAAGTCCATGCCCACGCTGGCGTCCTCGCGCGCGGGCTTCACGATGAGGGGCCACGGCAGGTCCACCGCCAATGCGTCCTCGCGCTTGCGCACCACGAAGGAGGCGGGGGTGGAGACGCCGTGGGCGCGCAGGATGTCCTTGGCCTTGGGCTTGTGCAGCGCCAGCCCCAGCGACAGGGCGGACGAGCCGGTGTACGGCAGGCCCAGCGCGTCCAGCAGGCAGGGGACGGCCATCTCTCCGCGGCTGTCCGCGGCCAGCGACTCGCAGAGGTTCACCACGAGGTCGGGCTGGAGGAAGCGCAGGGCCTCCACGAAGTCCAGCTTGTCTCCTTCGATGGCGAGCGGCTCGGCGACCACGCCGTCCCGGCTGAGCGCGTGGGCCAGGCTCTCGGCCACCCGGACCACGTCCTCGCGGGCTTCGCGCCCGGGGTCGTCCTCGAGGAGGTCGTGGTCACGATTGTGCAGCAGGATGATGTGCATTCGGAGTGCCCCGAGGGTTAGCACGTCCCCACGGACCTTCCCAGCCTGTGGCGTGGTGGCCGGTCGGTCCCTCACAGGGCTACCGCCTGCCAGGGTATGCGCTACGGTGGGTGGACCCGTCGGAGCGGAAACCGGCCACCCCCGGCTTCAGGTCCCGACAAGGACGACATGCGGATTCGCGACCCCATCCACGGCGTCATCCCGGTGAGCGACCCGGAGAAGGCCGTCATCGACAGTCGCTTCTACCAACGTCTTCGCTACGTCCGGCAGCTGGGCTTCGGGGACATGGCCTTCCCTGGCGCCACCCACACCCGCCATGCCCACTGCCTGGGCGCCATGTTCGTCGCCTCGCGCGTCTTCAACGCCGTGGCCAGCCGCTCCGACCTGCCGGACGATGTGCGTGAACATTTCTGCACCGCCGTGCGCCTGGCGGTCCTCTGCCACGACCTGGGGCACATGCCCCTGTCACACGCGTCCGAGCGCATCGCGCCACGGCGGTCGCTGCTGCGGCTGCCTGGCTGGCTGGACTCCGTGGCGGAAGGGGAGCAGGCGACCCACGAGGACTACACGGCGAAGCTGCTCCTGGACAGCTCGCTGACGGAGATCATCCAGAAGGAGTTCGGCTCGCGCGGCATCACCCCCATGGCGGCGGTGGCGCTGATTACGGGCGCGAAGCCTCCCAAGGATCCGGGCTTCACGTACAAGGGCGTGGACTGGACGCCGCTGTTGCGCGCCATCGTCTCCGGCGAGCTGGACGCGGACCGGATGGACTACCTGCTGCGCGACTCGTTCTACACGGGCGTGAACTACGGCCGGTATGACATGGATTGGATCGTCTCCAACCTGAACCCGGCGGTGAAGGACGGCAGGGCGGTGCTGGCCCTGTCGCGCGCGGCGGCGTTCGCGTTCGAGGACTTCCTGCTCAGCCGCTACCACATGTTCGTATCGGTGTACCTGCACCACACGTCGGTGAACTTCGACCACATGCTGCGCCGGTACTACGAGGAGACGCCCGGCGAGTTCGAGATTCCCCACGACCCGGAGGCCTTCCTCCTCTGCGACGACGCGGCGCTCTGGTACACGCTGCGCCGTTCGAAGAACCGGTGGGCGGAGCGCATCAGCCGCCGCCAGGGCTTCAAGCTGCTGGCGCAGTTCACGGAGCGCGACACCGGCTACGACCTGGAGGTGCTCAACAGCGCGCTCACCAGCGGCGGCTTCGAGCACTACACCGTGCTGTCCAAGGGAGCGCTCAGCAAGTACGTGGGGTCCTCCGGGGCCGGCGGCAACCCGGGGTTGTTCATCCTGGATGTGTCCACGGGGCGGCTGACGGAGGTGGCGCGCTACACGCCGCTCTACCAGCGCTACAGTGGCGCGGTGCGACTGACGCGGCTCTATGTCCGGCCGGACCAGGCGGAGCGGGCGCGCGAGATGATGGGCCGGCTGCTCGGCCAGACGAC
This sequence comes from Corallococcus sp. AB030, assembly GCF_003668965.1. NCBI lineage: Bacteria > Pseudomonadati > Myxococcota > Myxococcia > Myxococcales > Myxococcaceae > Corallococcus > Corallococcus sp. AB030. Next base: position 8,898 of record NZ_RAWQ01000058.1, on the reverse strand, counting down.
GCAATCCTGAAGGACGACGGTGCAACCATGAGCGAGCCTCTTCCCGGCATGGGCCTCTTCGCGCCCCACACCCCCGTGGAGCCCCGGCCCTCCTCGGTGGTCATCCTCTACCGGCGCATGCACGCCAGCGTGGAGGTGTTCTGGGTGAAGCGCGAGCGAGCGCTCACCTTCGCGGGCGGCTTCTATGCCTTCCCCGGCGGCAAGCTGGACAAGGACGACCACGACGTCCCCGTGCAGGGCGCCCAGGGCGAAGAGGCCGCGCTGCGCTCCGCCGCCGCGCGTGAGCTGTTCGAGGAAGCGGGCGTGCTGGTGGCGGAAGGGGCGCGAGCGCTGTCTCCGGAGGCGCTGGAGGAAGGGCGCGCGGGGCTGCTCGCGGGCACGGTGAAGTGGAGCGAGTGGCTGAAGCGCCACACGCTGTCCCTGCGTGCGGAGGACCTCAAGCCCGCGGGGCGCTGGGTGACGCCGCCGGCCATCCCGGTGCGCTTCGACACGCGCTTCTACCTGGTGGAGCTGCCAGAGGGCGCGGCGGCGAGCATCATCCCGGGCGAGCTGACGGAGGGCGCGTGGATCCGCCCGGAGGACGCGCTGTCGCGCTGGAGCGACGGCTCGGCGCTGCTGCATCCGCCCGCGCAGCACGCGTTGCAGGTGCTGTCGGAGTTCACGGACGAAGCGGACGCGCGCGCGAAGCTGAGCACGCCGCCGTACTGCCCGGGCTACGTGGCCCAGCGCATCGAGTTCCAGCGCGGCGTGCGCGTGGTGGCGCTGGAGACGCCCACGCTGCCTCCGGCGACGCACACCAACGCGTATGTGCTGGGCACGGGCGACCTGCTCATCGTGGACCCGGGTTCGTCGGACGTGAAGCAGTACGCGAAGCTCTTGTCGCTGGTGGCGGGCCTGAAGGCGGAGGGCGCTCGTCCGGTGGCGGTGGTGCTCACCCACCACCACGGCGACCACGTGGGCGGGGCGCTCGCGGTGAAGGAGCGGCTGGGCATTCCGCTCTGGTGCCATGCGCGCACGGCGGACCGGCTGGACTTCCCGGTGGAGCGGCTGCTGGAGGACGGCGAGGTGCTGAACCTGGACGGCCCCATGGTGCAGCGCTGGCACGTGCTGCACACGCCGGGGCACGCACGCGGTCACCTGTGCCTGGTGGACTCGCGCAGCAAGGCGGCCATCGTGGGGGACATGGTGGCGAGCGTGGGCTCCATCGTCATCGACCCGCCGGAGGGCAACATGGTGGACTACCTCACGCAGCTGAAGCGGCTGCGCGACTGGCCCGTCACCACGCTGTACCCCGCGCACGGGTCACCGGTGCCGGACGGCCCGGGCAAGCTGAACGAGTACCTGCGTCACCGCGCCCAGCGCGAGGCCCTCGTCCTGGAGGCCGTACCCGCGACGGGCGCGACGCTCGCGGAGGTGGTGGCCACGGCCTACGCGGACACGCCGCCCCTGCTGCATCCGGTGGCGGAGCGCAGCGCCCTGGCCTCGCTGGAGAAGCTGGTGGCGGAGGGCCGCGTGCGCGAGGAGTCCTTCACCTGGTTCCGCGTCGGGGCTTAGCTAGAAGCTGCCCATCAGGCCCAGGTGCGGGCCCTTGCTGCTGTAGGTGGCCACGGGCATCAGGCGCACGGTCGGAGCGGGGGCTGCCTGCATCGCGGCCTCCTGGCGCAGGGCGTTGGCGTGGGACAGCTCGAAGCCCGCGCTCGCGCCCACCACCGGCAGGATGAAGAGGGCGGCGTTGAGGGCCGGCGGCGCATCCGTGCCTCCGCTGTTCACCAGCGTGAGCGCCAGGAACGTCGCGCCCCAGCCCACCATGCTCCCGGCCACCGTCGCGCCCACGCGGCCGCGACCACCCATGAAGCGGCCACCCGCGTACGTGCCCACCGGGATGCCGATGATGCCTCCCGCCGCGGCGCCCGCGACGGCCATCACCAGGCACTCGTCACAGCCCACCGTCGCGGACCCCAGCAGGTACCCCACCGAGCCCAGCACCGTCGCGCCCACGACGCCACCCGCCGTGCCGCTCAGCACCTCCACCGCCACGCGCGGCACCGGGTCCTTCGCGGCGGGCGCGGCCTTCACGGAAGGCAGCGCCTGGGAGGGAACGGAGGTGCGTGTCGGGACCTCGTCACCCTGGGTGACGTCCGGTGGCGGAGGCACGTCCTCGTCCGGCGCGCCCACCAGCGGTGGGGGCGTGAGGCTCCCGGCGGGAACCTGTGCCGGCTCGGCCGGGGGCTCCTGGGCGGAGGCCAGGCCCGACACGAGCAGCAGGGCGAGAAGTGTGGACAGACGTGTGCGCTTCACCAGGACTTGAGGCTACCGCAAGGGCTGCGTCGGCGTCGCGCTGTCACCGGAAGTGGGCGTCTCCTCGCGAGGGCGGCGGCGCAGGGCCCGGTAGACGAGCGGCGCCACGGCCAGCAGCGCCTGCGGCACCAGCGACAGCGCATCCGGATACAGGCCCAGCATGTCCACGTAGATGAAGCGCACCGGCACCAGCGGCAGCGCGCCTACCTCCTGCAACGAGTGGATGCCCTTGCCCAGCAGCATCACCGCCGTCACCACCATCACCACCGTGGAGAGGTTGAAGAGCGTCTTCATGGGCAGCCGGTAGCCCATGCGGTTGATGAAGAGCACCAGCACCGCCAGGGCCACGATGCCGCCCACCACGCCCCAGACCACGCCCGCCGCGGAGTCCACCGCCAGGCCCTGGAGGAAGATGGCCGTCTCGAAGCTCTCACGCAGCACGGACGTGAACGCGATGACGAACAGGCCCACCGTGCTGCCCCGGCCCAGCGCGCCCTGCATCTTCTGGCGCAGCTCGCCCATGAAGTGGCTCACGTTGGCGCGCGCGTTGAGCCACAGCGCCGCGTACAGCAGCATGCCCACCGCCACCAGCGCGGTGATTCCCTCCAGCCATTCGCGCTGCGCGCCCGCCAGCAGCTTGCGCCCGACGATGTACGCGAGGGCACCCGCGATGAGCGCGGACACCCAGCCCGCGTGCACCACGCGCACCTGGTCCATGGCCTTCATCTTCTTCAGCGCGGCCAGCAGCGCCGTGACGATGATGGTAGCCTCGAAGCCTTCACGCAGCAGGATGAGCAGCGTGAGCCACGCCACGGACAGCAGGTCCGTGGTGCTCCCGGTCGTCTTTCGCGCCTGGTCCAACAGCGACAGCAGCTCACGCCCCTCGTCCTGCAGGTGCGGGCTCTTGCGCTCCGCGGCGAGCCGCGCCTGCATGAAGGCCTCTTCCAGCTTCTGGGTGAGCTCCGGATCGCGCCCGCGCAGCTTGGGCTCCACCGGCTCCAGGCCGTTGAGGTACGCGTCCAGGAGCGCGTTCTTCGCGCCCACGTAGTCGCCCTCCGCGCCCATGCGCATCGCGTGGCCCACCGCCGCGCGCGCGTTGAGCAGCACCTTCTCCTCGTCCGCGTCCGGCATGTTCTGGCGCAGGCACGCCACCTTGTCCGCGCCGAACGTCTTCGCCAGCTCCGCGTCCGTGGACGTGGCCAGCCGCTCCAGCGACACGTTGGGCGGCTCGCCCTGGCACGGCGGCTGGCGCAGGGTGAAGACGAAGAAGGCCAGCGACCAGCGGTCGTCCTCGGTGAGGGTAGGGAAGGCCGGCATCGCCGTGCCGGGCACGCCGAAGCTGGTGGTGTTGAAGGCCTTGTAAGGCGTGAGCCCGTCCTCCATCAGCTCCGGGTCGTGGAAGTTCGCCGGCCGAGGCTCCATGTTGGCCGCGATGGCCACGTCCGCCTTGCCCTCCACGCCGTGGCACGCCGTGCAGTTGGCCTGGAACAGCTTCTTGCCGTGCTCCAGGTCCGGAGCCACGCGAGGGCTGCGCGCCAGGCCACCCGCCAGCACCAGGCTCTCCACCAGCTCACCGCAGTCGCGGCTCACGCCCTCCGGGTCCTTCGCCTCGTTGACGCGCGCCTGGATGGCCTCCACGCGGGGCACGAACGTGGCCGCCGCCGGGCCCAGGTCCTTCGCCGCTGACAGTGCCTCCGCCGCGAAGCTCTTCTGCTCCGTCAGCTCGAACTCCGACTGCGACGACACCGCCGCCGGATAGTCCGCCTGGAGGTACTGGAGGATGCCCACCAGCCGGTGCCAGGTGCGCCCCTCGTCGGTAGCCGGAGCTTCAGCCCGGGCAGAAGAGGACAGCGCGAGCAGCAGGCACAACGTGAGGGAGGCGGCGTGTTTCACGGCCGTCTTCTACCAACCACGTCACGGGTGTTCAATTCTGCGAATCAAGATCAATTTATGAGACCCCCCTCAGGAACCGAGGGGGGCACTCGGGTCAACACCCGGGGTGTTCCCGGGGACGACTCAGCGCTAATCGAGCTCGCAGTACTGCGGGTACTGCCGGCACGGATAGCAGGGGCCGCCCGGGCCGTAGTAGCAGACCTCTCCGACGGCACAGACGCCGTTATCCGGGCAGATCCGCAGCTCCTGCTCCTGCGCGCCCAACTCCGCGGCCGTGCCTTCGTCGATGGGCCCGCCACAGGCCGCCAGGCCCAGCGCCGCGAACAGCCCCAGTCCACGAACCAGACGACGACGCATGCACGCTCCTTCGGTGAGAGGAACCCGCACGGTAAGTCAGCCAGAGAACGCCAGGAATAAGGGCTAGCCCTGACGCTCGTAGGTGAAGAAACCGAAGGGCAAGTCGCCTTCCGGGTGCCGGTCCTCCTCCACCAACCTCCATCCGGTCAGGTCCACGGACGGGAAGAACGCGTCGCCGGGGAAGTCCCGCTCGATGCGGGTGAGGTAGAGCCGCTGCCACAGCGCTTGCGTCTGCGCGTAGAGGTCCGCGCCGCCCGCGATGAAGACCTCGCTGTCTCCGGCTTGTCGCAGGGCGTCGTCCACGGTGTGGGCCACGTGGACGCCTTGTGGGGCGGCCCAGTCGCGCTGGCGGGTGAGCACCACGGTGGTGCGGCCGGGCAGGGGACGTCCGATGGAGTCGTATGTCTTGCGACCCATGATCAGGGTGTGGCCCATGGTGAGGCGCTTGAAGCGGGCCAGGTCCGGCGGCAGGCGCCAGGGCAGGGTGTTGCCCTGACCGATGACGCGGTTCGCTGCCATGGCGACGATGGCGGAGATGCTCGGGCTCATACGGCGACGGGCGCCTTGATGGCGGGGTGCGGGTCGTAGCCTTCCAGCGTGAAGTCCTCGTAGCGGAAGGCGAACAGGTCCTTCACGTCCGGGTTCAGGCGCATGCGCGGCAGGGGGCGCGGTTCGCGCTTCAGCTGCTCCTGCGCCTGCTCCACGTGGTTCAGGTACAGGTGCGCGTCACCGAGGGTGTGGATGAACTCGTGCGCGGTGAGGCCCGTGGCCTGCGCCACCATCATCGTGAGCAGCGAGTACGACGCGATGTTGAAGGGCAGCCCCAGGAAGATGTCCGCGCTGCGCTGGTAGAGCTGACAGGAGAGCTTCCCGTCGGCCACGTAGAACTGGAACATCACGTGGCAGGGCGGCAGCTTCATGGAGGGCACGTCCGCCACGTTCCACGCGCTCACCAGGTGCCGGCGCGAGTCCGGGTTCTTCTTCAGCCCGTCCACCAGCTGCCGCATCTGATCCACGTGGCCGCCGTCCGGCGTGTTCCAGGAGCGCCACTGGTGGCCGTACACGGGGCCCAGGCTGCCGTCCGCGGTGGCCCACTCGTCCCAGATGGTGACCCCCACCTCCTGGAGCGAGCGCACATTGGAGTCACCCCGGAGCATCCACAGGAGCTCGTGGATGATGGACTTCAGGTGGAGCTTCTTCGTCGTCACCAGGGGGAAACCCTGGGTGAGGTCGAAGCGGAGCTGGTGGCCGAAGAGGCTCAGCGTCCCCGTGCCGGTCCGGTCGCCCTTCTTCGTCCCGTGCTTCAGGACCTGCTCCATCAGACTCAGGTATGGCCGCATGCCCGGCTGTGTAGTTTCGCGGACCCAGCGGGGGCAAGCTCCGACTACGGATTCACTTCCGATCCACTTCGAACCGATTTCCGATTCACTCCGAACCGATTTCCGATTCACTCCCGTTTGTTCGGAATCGGAAGCGGGCAGCGTGCTCGTCGCATCGCGAAAGAGGCGAAGATGAAGATTTACACGAAGACCGGCGACGCCGGAGAGACAGGCCTCTTCGGCGGCGGCCGCGTGGCGAAGGACGACGCGCTGGTGGACGCCTACGGCGAGGTGGACGAGCTCAACGCCACGCTGGGCCTTGCTCGCACGTTCCCGCTGCCGGCGGACCTGGAGCACTTCCTCCAGCGCATCCAGGACCAGCTCTTCACGGTGGGCGCGGTGCTGGCCACACCGCCGCACACCAAGGCGGCGGCCCACATCCCGGAGCTGCGCCCGGAGTGGGTGGAGGAGATGGAGCGCCACATCGACCGCTACGAGGAGGAGCTGCCGAAGATGACGCACTTCATCCTCCCGGGAGGCTCGCAAGCGGCCGCGGCGCTGCACCTGTCCCGCACGGTGTGCCGCCGCGCCGAGCGCCGGGTGGTGACGCTGCTTCGTGAGAACAAGGCCCCGCCCGCCGTGGCCATGTACCTGAATCGCCTGTCGGACCTGCTCTTCGTGGTGGCCCGGCTGGTGAACTTCCGCGCCGGCCTGCCGGACGTGAAGTGGATCCCCGAGAAGCCGACGAAGTAAGCCGTGTACGCGACGCAACTGCCCACTGCCCGGCTCCGGCAGCTCGCCCAGGACGTGGGCTTCGACCTCATCGGCTTCGCGCGCGCGGAGCCCATTCCTCCGTCGTCGCTGATGTCGTGGCTGGAGGCCGGCTACGACGCGGACATGGATTGGATGGGGTCGCGCGCGGAGGAGCGGCTCGACGTGTCGGTGCTCCTTCCGGGAGCGCGCACGGTGCTGTCCTTCGCGAACAACTACTGGCGGGACGATGAGCCCTCGCAGGGCTCGCCCATCGCGCGGTACGCGAGAGGCCGCGACTACCACTCCACGCTGCGCGACCGGATGAAGGCGTTCCGCAAGACCATCAACGCCTGGTACCCGGGGCTGGGCACCTACGGCGGCGTGGACAGCGGGCCCATGATGGAGAAGGTCTGGGCTGCTCGCGGCGGCCTGGGCTACGTGGGCAAGAACGGCTGTCTCATCACGGAGTCGCACGGCTCGTGGGTGCTGCTGGCCACGCTCATCCTGGACGCGGAGGTGGACGCGTATCCGGACGGACCGGTGGCGGACCGTTGCGGCTCCTGCCGACGGTGTCTCATGGCGTGTCCCACGGGCGCGCTGGTGGGCAACCGGCAGGTGGATGCGCGCGCGTGCCTGTCGTACCAGACCATTGAGAACCGCGACCGCGACGTGCCGGAGGCGTTCCGGCTCAAGTTCGACAACCTCATCTTCGGCTGCGACATCTGCCAGCAGGTGTGCCCGCTGAACCGCAAGCCGGTGTTCGCGGAAGACGAGCGCTTCGTGCCCCGCGCGGTGGCGTCGCTGGGCACGCTGGAGCTGGCGGCGCTGACACCCGAGCAATACAAGGAACTCATTCCAGGCACGGCGCTGGCGCGCGCGCGCTACGACGGTTTGAGGCGCAACGCTGTGTATGCACTCGGCGTCGCACGGCAGGTGCACGCCCGGCCGCTGCTCGAAAAACTCGGCGGCGACGACAGCGAGCTGGTACGCAGCGCCGCACGATGGGCGCTTCTGCAACTGGAGCCGTGACGCCGTCCTCCGCGACGCCGCCGCTCGGGCGGGTGTACGCGGCGCTGACGGTGCAGGTGCTGATCAGCGCGGGCACGTACCTGGCCGCCAAGCGGGCGATGACGGAGCTGTCGCCGTTCACGGTGGTGCTGTGGCGATTCCTCGTCTGCGGCGTCGCGTTCGTGACGCTGCTCGCGGTGACGCCGGGGCCCAAGCTGCCGCCGCGCCATGCGTGGCCGCGCATCGTGCTGCTGGGGTTGATGGGCGGGCCGGTGAACCAGACGCTGTTCTTCTCCGGCCTGTCGCGCTCCACGGCGGCGCACGCGGCGCTGTTCTACGCGCTCACGCCGCTGGGCGTGTACGTGGCCAGCCTGGTGCTGGGCCGGGAGCGCGCGTCCACGCGGACGACGGCGGGCATCCTCACGGCGTTGGTGGGCGTGGTGGTGCTGCTGCTGGGCCGGGGACTCGCGAGCGCGAGGGGCACGCTGGTGGGAGACCTGCTCATCCTCGCGGCGGTGGTTGCGTGGGTGGTCTACACGACGGAAGGAAAGCCCCTGGCCACCGAGCATGGGCCGCTGCGCGCGACGGCCTGGACGATGACGGTCGCCACGGTGTTGCAGCTGCCGCTCGCCCCGTTCGTGCTGGAACCCGCGGCGCTGTGGGCCTCCAGCGCCGCGGCGAAGGCCTCCATCGTCTACGTGGGGCTGATGACGTCGGTGGTGGCGTACCTGCTCTGGTCCTACGCGCTGTCGAAGGTGCCCGCGTCGCGCGTGGCCATCTTCTCCAATCTGCAGCCGGCGGTGACGGCGCTCGTCGCGTGGCTCTTCCTGGGTGAAGCGCTGCACTGGGAGCTGGCGCTGGGTGGCGCGCTGGTGCTCGTGGGCGTGCGGCTGACGCAGGGCGCGCCGGTGAAGGCCGCGCCGGTGGTGGTGCGCGCGGGCTGAAGCACGAAGCCCCCCGAAGGCAGGATGCCTCGCGGAGGGCCTCTGGCTGCGTGCGGTGCGGGAGACGGCTTCAGTCGCCGTTGGGGTCCCACTCGGAGATGTCCTTCCGGGCGGGCTCCGCCGGAACGGTGGGACGCGGCGGCGCGATACGGGGCGGCGGCTCCTTCTTCGCCACCGGCGGAGGCGGAGGAGCGGGCGCGTCGTCGTCGTCCGAGCGGCTCGGCTGCACGGGCTCGGCCACCACCGGCTTCGGCTCGGGCTTGCGCGGGGGCGGATCCGCGCGGGGCGGCGGCTCCGCGAAGGCATCGATGTCCGGGGCCTCCGAG
>NZ_RAWQ01000057.1:0-46491 GCF_003668965.1 Corallococcus sp. AB030 | reverse complement strand
CTCTTCGTTGATGGCCACTTTGCGTCCCAGCATGGCTTCTCTTCCTGCCCCACACCACCCCGCCTCGCACGGGCCTGTCAGGCAGGCGGCTGGCGATCTGCTCACTCAAATGAGGGGATCGCTCAGGACTACGACACCAGCTTCCTCACCCGCCATCACACGGCGCTGCTGGGCGAGGAGGACACCAGGCTCAGCGAGGTGGCGCTGCTCGCGAGCACGCTGCACGCGTTCCAGCGCGACCAGAAGCGCGCGAAGACGCTGCCGTCGCGCGCCGGTGGCGGTGACGCCCCTGGCCGCATCAGCCCGTGGCGTCTGGCGTTGAAGAGCCGCCGCCGCTGACCTTCTTCCTCCCGCAAGCCTTTCGGAAGGGACCTTTCCGCATGCGTTACTTCACGAAGCAGCAGGGCCAGAAGGAAGCGGTGCCGGTGGACCTGGAGTCTCTGGGCCAGGACCGCTACCGGCTCACGGTGAACGGCCAGACGTTCCAGGTGGACGCGCTGTCCGTGGACCAGGGCACGCTGTCGCTCCTGGTGGACGGCCAGTCCTACAACGTCGAGTTCGAGGAGAACGGCGACGAGATTGGAACGTTGGTGCGCGGACAGGTGAACCGCACCGACGTCGCGGATGAGCGCAAGCTGCGCATGCGCGCCGCGGCCGGCAGCTTCTCCGTGGAGGGCCGTCAGGTCATCCTCGCGCCCATGCCCGGCAAGGTGGTGAAGGTGCTGGTCGCGGTCGGTGAGGAAGTGAAGGAGGGCCAGGGGCTCGTGGTCGTGGAGGCCATGAAGATGGAGAACGAGCTCAAGAGCCCCAAGGCCGGCAAGGTCACGGAGGTGTTCGCCAAGGAAGGCACCGCCGTGGAGAACAACGCCAAGCTCGTCGTCGTGGAGTAGCCGCCCCATGGAGATGCTCTGCACGCTGCGCAGCACCACCGAGTCGCAGCGCCAGTCCCTGCACCAGGCGCCCGAAGCGCTGGAGCCCTTCCTGGAGGACGAGGAGGACTTCGGCGACGCGAAGGGCGCATCGTTCCTGGAGCTGGACATCGGCGAGGCGTGGCACGGCCTCCAGTACCTGCTCACCGGCACGGCCTGGGAGGGCACGCCGCCCCTGGACTTCCTGGTCCGCGGCGGCGAGGACGTGGGCGACATCCCTTCGGATGAAGGCACCGCGCGCGTGTTCGACGTGGCCGCCGTGAAGTCGCTGGCGGAGGCGCTGAAGAAGGCCTCCGTGGAGGACCTGCGCAAGCGCTTCGACCCCGCGACGCTCCAGGCGGAGGACATCTACCCCGGCACCTGGGACGAGGAGGAGCCCGCGGAGGATGTGGATCCGCTGGAGGAGCTGCTCTCCTACTTCGTGGAGCTCCAGAAGTTCACCGCCGCCGTGGCGAAGCGCGGCCTGTGCCTGCTCGTGCACATCGGCTGAATCAGGCCGCCCAGCCCCGCCACACGTCGTACCCCAGCTTCAGCACCAGCGCGGCCACCACGCCGAGCACCACGACGCGCACCACCCGGTCGCCGCCCTTCACCGCCACGTGCGCGCCCAGCCACGCGCCGGTGAACTGCGCGGCGGCCATGGGCAGCGCCACCTTCCACAGCACCACGCCCCGGAGCGTGAAGAGCGCCACCGACGCCAGGTTGGAGGCGAAGTTCACCACCTTCGCGTCCGCGGACGCGCGCGCCAGGCCGTGGCCCAGCAGTGACGAGAACGCCACGATGAGGAAGGTGCCCGTGCCCGGACCGAAGAAGCCGTCATAGGTGCCAAGACAGAGCGCGATGAGCGCGCCGATGGCCTGCGCGCGCGGCCGGGGTGAGGGCTCCACGCCGTCCTTCTTCGGCGGTGTGCGGCGGAAGGCGAGGAACACCGCCACCGCGATGAGCAGCACCAGCACCAGCGGCTTGAGCACCTCCGGCTTGAGCAGCAGCACCAGCGCCGCGCCGCCGAACGCGCCCATCAGGCCGAAGGGGAACGTCGCTCGGGCCAGCTTCCAATCCACCAGCCCCGCGCGCGCGAAGCGCACCATCGCCGCCCCCGAGCCGAACACGGACTGCCCCTTGTTGGTGCCCAGCGCCACGTGCGCGGGCAGGCCCGCCGCCAGGAGCGCGGGCAGGCTGATGAGCCCGCCGCCCCCCGCGATGGCGTCCACGAAGCCCGCGCTCAGCGCGGCGACACACAACAGCACCAGCTGCACTGCGCTGACGTCCATGTCCACGATGGCGCCCCGCTTATCACCCTTACTTGCGCGGGGTCGAAGCTTGGGGGTCAATGGGGTCCATGCTCGCGACCCTGATGACCGTGCTGGCGCTGACGCTCGCCGCGCCGCCCTCGACGCCTGACGCGACCACCGCCACGTGCCGCTCCATCGACGGGCACGTGTCCTGTGGCTATGCGTGCAAGTCGGATGGACAGCGCGTGCGGTGCGCCCAGACGCTCCAGGGCAGATGTACCGTCATCGACGGACAGGCCACCTGCTTCGACCCGCCGGCCTACGTGGTGAAGGCGTACGGCGCCGCGCTGCCGGACTCGGAGTGCAAGACCATCGACGGGGTGGTGGGCTGCGGGTACGGGTGCGCCACGGACTTCGGCAAGGTGCAGTGCGCGAAGACGCCCGCGGGCGCGTGCCGCAGCCAGGGGGGCAACGTGATGTGCTTCGACCCGCCCGCCGCGGTGTTCGCGGTGTTCGGCCGGCAGGTGCCGCGCGCGCAGTGCGTCAGCAACGGCGTGCAGATGGCGTGCGGCTACAACTGCGTGAACGCCTCCGAAGGGGTGCGCTGCGCGAAGTCGCCCCTGGGCGTGTGCAAGGCGCAGAACGGCCACCTCACCTGCTTCGACCCGTCGCCCGCGGCGCTCTGCGCGTGGGGCAAGGGCCTGCCGGCGCCCCAGTGCAAGCTGAGCGAGGTGGGCCCGGTGTGCGGCTTCAACTGCACCACGGCGTACGGAAAGGTGGCGTGCGCGGGGACCCCGGCGGGCATCTGCAAGGTCTTCGACAGCGAGGTGTACTGCTTCGACCCGCCCGCCGAGCAGCAGGCCGACGCGGCGTGTCTGGCCAACGTGGGGCTGGCGGCGATGGAGGGCGCCACGCCCTGAAACGCCCGTCCGGCCGCTCGTGTGACGTCGTCTGCTTGGACGCGGGCACGGGCGGCGATAAAATTCCAACTTCTCGGCGATCCAGGGACTGGGAGCAGGACGGCACATGGCGGAGGGCGAGGTCCGGCAGTACTGGGTGCGGAACGATCGGGGCACCACCTGGGGGCCCCTGACGGGCGCGACCATCGAGCTGCTCATCGACAGCGGCTCCATCCAGGGCAAGATCCAGGTCTCCATCGATGGCCTGCAGTTCGCCTTCCCGTGGCGCTTCCCGGAGGTGCGGGACTCGTTCCCCCGGGAGCTGTGGGGCGACGGCGCACCCGCGTCGCTGCTGCAATCCACGCCCGCGGCCATCGCTCCGCCCCCACCCGGCCCTGCCGCGCCCGTCGCGGGTCCGGCCGCCGTGCCCATGGCGGGCCCTGGAATGGCCCCTGTCGCGGGTCCTGGCACCCGGCCGCCCATGGCGGGCCCTGGCGCGATGCGGCCCGGGCCTGGAGCCGTGCGTCCGCCCGTCGACGCGGCGGGACGCCCTGTCGCGGCCGCGCGGCCTCCGGGTCCTCCGGTCGCGGCGGCCCGTCCGGCGGGAGCACCTGGCGCGGGAGCGGCTCCGGCGGCGGCTCCGCAGGCACCGCAGAGTCCGGCGGATGACGGGACCAACACGGTGCCGCCGCAGGGGCAGCTCCAGCAGTGCTCACCCCTGCAGCTGTATGGGCGCATCGCCGCGGGCGAGCAGACGGGCCTGCTGACGTTGGGGCTTTCGGACCGCACGCTGTCCGTCCACTTCCGCAAGGGCAGCCCGGAGTACGTGGACTCGTCGCACGCGGAGGACGCGCTGGGCGTGTCGCTGATGGGCGCGAGGCTCCTGACGGCGGAGCAGCTCCAGCAGGCGGAGGGTTCCAAGGAGCGCTTCGGAGGCGACCTGCTCGCGGCGCTGTTCGGGTTGGGGCTGCTCCAGCCGGCGACGGCGTTCACGCAGCTGTCGCAGCGGGCGCTGGGCATCCTGGGCAAGGCGCTGCGTGCGGAGTCCGGCACGTTCACCTTCGAGGCGCGGGACCTGCCCGCGCAGAAGGCGATGCCGCTGGGCAACCGCTGGGCGCTGATCAGCGACCAGGTGCGGCGCATGCCGACGGCGGACCTCAAGCGGCGGCTGGCCTTCGTGCTGCCCATGCCCATCATGAAGTCCGGGGGCCGGGTGGCCTCCAGCGAGCTGCGCCTGACGCCGCACGAGGTCCGCGCGCTCTCCTTCATCGACGGGGTGCGCTCGCTGGGGCAGCTGCTCCAGGACGTGCCGCAGGACACGGATCACCTGCTGCGCGTGGCGTTCCTGCTGAAGGAGCTGAACGGCGTCTCCTTCGCGTCGGCCTCGCGCGCGCAGACGGCGGCCTCCGGCCCCACGGCGGGCCCGGGCAACCCGACCCGTCCGTCCGGCACCGTCCCCACCGTGGGTGCGGGGAACCCGACCCGTCCATCCGGCACCGTGCCCACCGTGGGACCTGGAGCCACCGGCCCGGGTGCCGCGCCCGGAGCACCTGCCGCCGCGAACACCGGAGCCAGACCCGGTGCGCCCGTCGCGGGCCCTGGAGTCGCCGGAGCCGGTGCGGCCGTCGCGAGCCCGGGTGCCGCGCCCGGAGCACCTGCCGCCGCGAGCGCTGGAGCCAGACCCGGAGCGCCCGTCGCGGGTCCGGGTGCCGCGCCCGGTGCGCCTGTCGCCGGTCCAGGTGCCGCGCCCCGCCCCGCCGGTGCCGCCCCCGTGGCGGGTCCCGGTGCCGCGCGTCCAGCCGCCGCGCCCACGGCGGGCCCGGGTGCGGCGCCCCGTCCTCCTCCGGGTGCCCCCGCCGGAGCCGCCCCTGCCGCGGGCCCGGGTGCGCGTCCCCCGGGTGCCCCTGCTGGAGCCGCTCCCATGGCGGGTCCCGGTGCCGCCCGGCCCGCTCCGCCCGTCGTCGCCGCTCCGGCGGCCCCGGCCGCCTCGGGTCCCGCGCCCGGTTCGGACGAACTGCCCGCGCTGCGCCAGCTCGCCGCGACCCTGAAGGGCCAGAACCACTTCCAGCGGCTGGGCCTCACCGAACAGACCGAAGGCAGCGCGGTGAAGATCGCCTACTTCCGCCTGGCCAAGCTCTACCACCCGGACACCCTGCCCCAGGGCGCCCCCCCGGAGCTGGAGAAGCTCAAGGCGGAGGTGTTCGCGTACATCGGTGACGCCTACCGCGCCCTCTCCGACGACAAGAGCCGCGCGGCCTACATCGAGGAGCTCAAGAGCGGCGGCGGCGACGGCGTGGACATCCAGGCCATCCTCCAGGCGGAAGAGCTCTTCCAGAAGGCCTGCATCCTGGTGAAGGCGCGCAAGTACCCGGAGGCCGTGAAGATGCTCAACGAGGCCATCTCCCTCAACGCGGAAGAGCCCGAGTTCTTCGCCTGGCGGGGCTATGCGCGCTTCCTCGTCGCCCCGGACAAGAAGGCCGCCCAGCCGGAGGCCTTCCGCGAAATCCAGGCCGCCCTTAAACGCAACGAGCGGTGCGCCCCCGCCCACTACTTCCTGGGCGTCATCGCCAAGCTGTGCGGCGACGCGGCCGGGGCCCTCAAGCACTTCAAGCGGACGGTCGAGCTGCAACCGGACCACATCGATGCGATGCGAGAGGTCCGCATGGCGTCGCAAAAGAAGTAGGGTGCGCGCCTTTTCAAGGAGACACCCCCCATGCCCCTCACCGGGAAAGAACGCCGCCACCTGCGGGCCCTCGGCCACCACCTGGAGCCGGTGGTCATCGTCGGCTCGTCCGGCGTCACCGAGGGCGTCATCGCCGCCATCGAGCAGGCGCTGAACGACCACGAGCTCATCAAGGTGAAGATCAACGAAGGCCCGGAAGGCCGCCACGAAGGCGCCGACAGCATCGCCGAGGCCACCGGCTCGGAGCTCGCACAGCTCCTGGGCCGCACCGCCCTCTTCTTCAAGCGCCGCAAGCAGAAGTCCCACTTCGAGGACATCCTCAAGGGCCCACATGAGCCCCGTCCGGCCCCCAAGGCGGACGAAGAGAAGAAGCCGCGCCGCCGTTAGCCGCACCGTTTTCCAGAGGTCGCGGGGAATCCAGACTCATCCCCGCACTTTCTGCGGGTTCGAGGGCAGTCGGACCCTCGTACCGGGTTCGAAATGTCCCTACGCTGGGGGTCTTCCCCCCGCGGAGGTGACGTGCAGACTTCCTCGTCCTCCCCTTCAGCCTCCCCCGGCTGGCACGACGTGCTGATGCATCACCTGGAGCCGCTCCTGGGTGACTTCACCGCGAAGATGGCCATCCACACCGCTGCGTTGCGGGCCCTCAAGCGTCCACCGGAGCAGGTGGGCGTTCAGGACGTGCCGCAGGTGCTGGAGGGCCTCAAGCCCATGCTCAACGTCTTCATCGGCGCGGTGCGCACGACGAACACCCTCACGGAGATTTCGAAGGCCATGGAGAAGCTGCGATGAACGCCCCCCGTTCTTCCTCGGGTCGCGCCTTCAAGCGGATGGCGCCGTGGCTGGGCGCCGTCGTGGTGCTCCAGCTGGTGCACCTGGCCGCGGTGGCCACGTCGTTCCAGGACGCGCCCCGGCTGGCGCTCGTGGGTGACGTGGCGGGCTGGACGGTGGGACTGCTCGCGGTGGCGGGAACGGCGGCGGCGGCGCTGTCGTTCGGCGCGGGGGACTACCTGCGCCGCGTGTGGGGCCTGCTGACGGCGGGAGCGGTGCTGTCGCTGGTCAGCACGGCCCTGCGCAGCTACTGGATGCACGCGGTGCCGGACGTGCCCTTCACGGAGTCACCGCTGCTGCCCGTGCGCATGGGCGTGGTGGTGCTGGCGAACGTGTGCACGACGTTCGCGCTGGTGCTGCTGTCTCGGACCTACAAGCAGTCCGGTCTGCAGCCGCCGCCCAGCTCCCGCGCGTCGCTGCTGTGGGCGGTGGCGGCGGTGGCGGCGCTGGCGGTGGGTGGGCCGGCGCTCGTCACGGCGGTGGGCCACCTGGGCCAGGGCTTCGCGGCCACGTGCACGGCGGTCATCGCGCTGGCGTCCACGCTGGCGGACATGACGACCATCCTGCTCGTCGCGCCCATCCTCCGCGTCGCGTACATGCTGCGCGGTGGGCGGCTCGCGTGGGTGTGGTGGGCCATGGGCGTGTCCGGCGCGGTGTGGCTCTTCTACGACGCGCGCGAGTGGCTGGCGCCGCTGTTGCCCGGCAATCCCGCGGAGGCGGTGGAGCTGCTGCGCACGCTGCGCACCTCGGGGCTCGCGATGCTGGGGCTCGCCGGGTGGTTGCAGCGCTCGGCGCTCATGTCGGCCCAGCGCCAGTCCAGCCCGGGCGTCGTCGTCCCCACCGCCTGACACGGCCCGTCGCGTCGAGCTGACGCACGAGGCCACCACCGGCCCGCTCCGTCTTCCGGGGCGGGCCGTCGTGTTTCCAGGGGCACGGGGCTGGAGGAGACTGGGACTTCCCGTTCTCCTCACTGGAGGCTCCCCGCCCATGCGCTCTTTCCCGACGTCCCTGCTGTTGGCCACCTGTCTTCTGGCGGGATGCCGGACGGCGAGAGAAGCACCGGCGGCACAGGCGAAGGCGGACTGCGGCCCGGTGATTCCCGGCATGGAGGCGGTGCTCAAGCCCGCGGCCTTCGTCGTGTTGGGAGAGATTCACGGTACGCAGGAGGCTCCGGCCTTCGCGGCGCGGCTGGCGTGTCACGCGGCGGCGGCGGGACAGCCGGTGCGGCTGGCGTTGGAGCTGCCGGTGGAGGAGCAGGCGCGCCTGGACGCGTTCGTCTCGGGCGGGTCCGAGGGGCCTCCCGACAGCGCCTTCTGGCGCCGCGAGGTGCAGGACGGCCGCAGCAGCGAAGCCATGCGGAGCCTGCTGGAGCGCGCGAGGGAGTTGAGGCACGCGGGGCTGCCGCTGCGGGTGGTGGCGTTCGACGCGGGTGGCAAGGACCGCGATGACACGATGGCGGCGCAGCTCCGTCAGGCGCGGAGCGAGGCACGTGGAGACACCTTCATCGTGCTCGTGGGCAACCTGCACGCGCGCCGCGACGTGGGCGCGCCCTGGAACGAGAAGCTCCAGTTCATGACGCACCGGTTGCTCGAAGCGGAGCCTGGTCTGGTGTCGCTCGACCTGGCGAACACCGGGGGCTCCGCGTGGATCTGCCGGGGCATGACGGCGGACACCTGTGGCCAGCAGTCCCTGCGAAGCCGGGGCGAAGCGCAGGCCCCGGGCATCACGCTCCAGAAGAACGCGGAGGATCCAGACGGCTACGACGGCACCTACGCCGTGGGAGCACTGAACGCCTCACCGCCCGCGTTCGGCGCCACGAGCACCGCGACGCCCGAGCCTCGCTGAGTCCCAAAGCCAGCTGTCGTCCCGCCCACGCCCGGGCCATCGAGGAGTGGCCGACCTCCCTCCGGGCGCGCTACATGCGCGGCTCCATCCTTTTTGGGTACGAGGAACCTGGAATGCTCGCACGCACCTGGCGCGGGGTGACGAAGGCGGAGGACGCCGACGCCTACCTCGCCTATCTCCACCAGACGGGCCTCACGCACTACCGGCGCACGCCGGGCAACCTGGCCGCGTACTGCCTGCGCAAGGTGGCGGACGGGCGCGCGGAGTTCCTCCTCGTCACGTTGTGGGAGTCCATGGACGCGGTGAAGCGCTTCGCGGGGGACTCGCCGGAGCGCGCCATCTTCTTCCCGGAGGATGACCGCTACCTCATCGACCGGGACGTGCACGTCACCCACT
The DNA here is from genome assembly GCF_003668965.1 of Corallococcus sp. AB030. Lineage (NCBI taxonomy): Bacteria > Pseudomonadati > Myxococcota > Myxococcia > Myxococcales > Myxococcaceae > Corallococcus > Corallococcus sp. AB030. The sequence goes on along the minus strand of NZ_RAWQ01000057.1, from coordinate 37,676 downwards.
ACGAGGTCCCCTTCGCGGAAGGCCAGGCCTTCGAGCCCCAGCGGATCCGCTTCGACGACTTCCGGGTGGCGGGGCCCGCGGGCGACCTGCGGCTGGTGGACACCGGCGGTGGCGGCAAGGCATTGCCTGTCGTCTTCGTGCACGGGCTCGCGGGCAACGCGTCCCACTGGCAGGCGCAGCTGGAGCACCTGGCCCGTCAGGGCCGCCGGGGCATCGCGCTGGAGCTGCGCGGCCACGGAGGATCCACCGTGCCGGAGCCGGAGGACTACACGCTGGAGTCACTCGCGGGTGACATCGCCGCCGTCGTGCGAGCGCTGGGGCTGCGCCGCTTCGTGCTGGTGGGACACAGCATCAGCGGCGGCGTGACGCTGGCGTACGCGGGGGAGAACCCGCGGCAGGTGGCGGGGCTGTTCCTGGTGGATCCGATGACGGACTCGCGCCAGTACCCCGAGGAGCAGGTGGCCGCATACATCGCCTCGCTGGATGCGCCGGACGTGGCGCAGGCCGTGCGGCAGGACTGGGCGCAGATGGCGGGGCCGCGCGCGGACGTGCGCGAGCGGCTGCTGGCGGACCTGGACGCGACGCCGTTGTCCGCCGTGACGGCCGTGCAGCGCTCCAGCCTGCGCTTCGACCTGACGGCGGCGCTCGCGCGCTACCCGGGGCCAAAGTTCTCGCTCGTCGCGCCGGACAACGACGCGCCGCACAGCCTCCACCGGCTGGGGGAAGGCGTGGCGCACCAGGTGGTGGAGGGCGCCGGCCACTGGATCCAACTGGACCATCCGGACGAGGTGAACGCCGCGCTGGACGCGTTCCTCACGAAGTCAGCACCAGTTTGACGAGCTCCGGGGGGCTGCCCAGCCGCATGGGTGGCCCCCAGAAGCCGCAGCCCCGGCTGACGTAGATGTGTGAATCGCCGTGCCGGTAGTGGCCGGCGGAGTGTTCCCAGCTCAACCCGATGAGCGCTGTCATGGGGAAGAGCTGGCCGCCATGGGTGTGGCCGGAGATCTGGAGGTCCACGCCGCGCTCCGCGGCCACCTTGAAGTTGGCGGGCTGGTGCGCGAGCAGCACCGCGGCGCGCTCGGGGTCGCGGTCCGCGAGCGCCAGGTCCAGGTCATAGCCCTTCTGTCCCAGGCGCCGGCCGCCGTGCCAGTCGTCCACGCCGACCAGGTCGAACGCGCCGCCCGCGTCGCCAATGCGCACGTGCCGGTTGCGCAGCGAAGGAATGCCCATGGAGCCCAGGTGGGCCACCCAGTCCTCCGCGCCGGACGAATAGTCATGGTTGCCGGTGACGAAGAAGCTCCCGTAGCGAGCATGGAGGTTGCCGAGCGCCGCGACGAAGCCGCCCAGCCGGGCCACGGTGCCATCCACCAGGTCACCGGTGATGGCGACCAGGTCTGGCTTGAGCGCATTGGCCCGCCGCACGAGCTCATCCATGAAGCGCCGCTGGATGAAGGGGCCCACGTGCAGGTCGGTGAGCTGCACGATGCTGAAGCCGTCCAGCGAGCGGGGCAGCTTCGGAATGCGAACCACCACCTCCGTGACCTCCGGAGCAGTGAACGCGCGCCAGCTCCCATACCCCGCCAGTCCCCCACCCAGAGCGAGAGCCCCACCCGCGGTCGCCTGCGACAGGAAGCGCCGCCGTTCGGCATCCACGGAGGGAGCGGCGGGAGCAGGACGAAGCCGGCGCCCCAGAGCGAGCACGGCCCGTCCCAGGTCGACGCCCGCGAGAGCAAGCACCAGACACAGCGCCACGCCCATCCACGAATAGGACACCAGCTCCACGACGTCGCCAGGAGCCTCCGGAAGCGTGCGTTGCAGATACCGCCGCGCAATCAGCACGAGCGTCATGATGCCCAGCACGAGCGCGGCAACGAGCCGGGGCCCACGGCGGGACGTGAGGTTCCACACAAGCCGCCGGAACAGGTACAGGTGCCCGAGCGCGGCACCCAGCGCGATGAGGAGTGAGAACGGAGACAGCGGCATGGGCACAAGCCTCCCGCGCCTCGTGCCCGGGCGCACCTGAATCCGTGCTCGGCCGGCCGCCCGCCGTGAGTCGCTGCCCGGAAGCGGACGACTCCGTCAGCTGTGCTCGTCCCACAGGAAAAAGAGCTCCAGCGCCAGAACCTCGAAGGGCTCGACGTGGACGGTTGCACTTCCGGAATGGAAGCCCACCTGCCTGTAGCCTTCCGCCTCCAACCGGAGCACCTCCAACGTGCGGGGCACCGGATCCAGGAACCAGACATGGCGCACGCCTTCGCGTGCATACACTGGCAGTTTTGCCTGGCGGTCCAGCTTCCGGGTGGACGGCGACAGCACTTCGCAGACCCAATCCGGCGCGAGGCGGGAGGCAGCCCCCCGAGGCGTTTCTGGCAGCCGCTCGCGCCGCCAGCCCGCGATGTCCGGAATCAGGACATCCGTTCCAAAGTGGAGCTCGGGCTCATCCAGGATGAGCCATCCACCGGGCCCGCCGCGCCCCCGGTCGAAGGGACCCGTGAGTTCCGCGCCCAGGTGCGACGCCACGATGAGATGGGGAGCCGCAGGCCGGGGGCTCGCATACAACTCCCCCGCGACAATCTCCCCCACGACCCCCTCCGGGAGCGCCTCCAGGTCCGCATAGGTCGCGGGTTTCTTTCCCATGGATTCCCTCCAGTCCTCGCCGCCCATCACTCTATCCATGACGGGGAGAGGTAGCACGCCCGTCCGACATGACAGGGCACACGTCCGGCGCCCTACCCTACACATCTCCCACGGATTCCCCGTCCAATTCCCTGCCGCGCCTCCACGCGGTGGTTAAGAGGCCCGCGCTTCCTTCCATCTTCACGAAAGGCCCCCTCATGGCCACGCCGCTCCAGGGACGTGAAATCCGCCTGAAGTCCCGCCCGCACGGTGAGCCCACGCCGGACAACTTCGAGTTCGCCACGGTCACCGTCCCGGAACCCGCCGAGGGCCAGGTCCTCGTGCGCAACCACTTCATGTCCGTGGATCCGTACATGCGCGGCCGCATGAACGACGCGAAGTCCTACGTCCCGCCCTTCAAGCTGGGCGAAGTCATGGACGGCGGCAGCGTGGGCCAGGTGATCCGCTCGCGCTCGCCTGACTTCAAGGAAGGCGACTTCGTCGTCGCCGGCACCGGCGGCTGGCGCGAATACGCCGTCGCTCCCGCGAAGCACTACCAGAAGGCCGACCCGTCCGTGGGCCCGCTCTCCGCGTACCTCGGGGTGCTCGGCATGCCGGGCATGACCGCGTACGTGGGCCTGCTCGACATCGGCAAGCCGAAGGCCGGCGACACCGTCTTCGTGTCCGCCGCCGCAGGCGCCGTGGGCGGCGTCGTGGGCCAGATTGCCCGCATCAAAGGCTGCCGCGTGGTGGGCAGCGTCGGCTCGGACGCGAAGGTGAAGCACCTCCGCGATGACCTGAAGTTCGATGCCGCCATCAACTACAAGTCCGCGCCCATCGCCGAGTCCCTGGCCAAGGCCTGCCCGGACGGCATCGACGTCTACTTCGACAACGTGGGCGGCGACCACCTGGAGGCCGCCATCGGCCTGATGAAGAACCACGGCCGCATCGTCCTGTGCGGCGCCATCTCTGTTTACAACGCCACCGCCCCCACGCCCGGTCCGCGCAACCTGGGACTCGCCGTGGGCAAGCGCCTCACCCTCCAGGGCTACATCGTCATGGACCACGCGGACCGCCGGGCGGACTTCCTGCGCGACGTGGGTCAGTGGCTGCGCGAGGGCAAGGTCCAGGACGTCTCCACCATCGTGGACGGCCTGGACAAGGCCCCCGACGCCTTCATCGGCCTGCTGCGCGGCGACAACACCGGCAAGATGCTGGTGCGCCTGGCGAAGGACGCCTGACGCTCGCTGGCCAACGTCGCGAACGAACGCCACCGGACACAGCCGCCGTCTTGCGTCCTGCACCTCTCAGACGCGGGACACAAGACGTGCGGCCTCCGCCGCGTCCGGCACCCTGCACGCCCTTTCGCAGGAGGCAGTGCGGTGACCTCACAGAAGCATCCGGACGCGGTTCGCGTCGACGAGAAGAGCAAGGACCAGCAGCTCGCGAAGGACCGCGCGGAGCCCACGGGCAACTTCCTCACCACGGACCAGGGCATCCGCGTCGAGCACACCGACGATTCGCTCAAGATTGGCGCGCGCGGACCCACGCTCCTGGAGGACTTCCACTTCCGCGAGAAGATGACCCGCTTCGACCACGAGCGGATCCCCGAGCGCGTCGTCCACGCGCGCGGCGCGGGCGCCCACGGCTACTTCCAGGTCTACGAATCCCAGGCGAAGTACACCCGCGCGAAGTTCCTCCAGGACCCGTCCAAGAAGACGCCCGTGTTCGTGCGCTTCTCCACCGTCGCGGGCTCGCGCGGCTCCGCGGACACCGCGCGTGACGTGCGCGGCTTCGCGGTGAAGTTCTACACGGAAGAGGGCAACTGGGACCTGGTGGGCAACAACATCCCCGTCTTCTTCATCCAGGACGGCATCAAGTTCCCGGACATCATCCACGCCGCCAAGCCGGAACCCCACCACGAGATTCCCCAGGCGCAGACGGCGCATGACTCCTTCTGGGACTTCGTGTCGCTCGTCCCGGAAACGATGCACATGATCATGTGGATCATGTCCGACCGCGCCATCCCGCGCAGCTTCCGGATGATGCAGGGCTTCGGCGTCCACACCTTCCGCTTCATCGACGAAAAGAACACCGCGCGCTTCGTGAAGTTCCACTGGAAGCCGCTGCTGGGCACGCACTCGCTCGTCTGGGATGAAGCGCAGAAGCTCGGCGGCAAGGACCCGGACTTCCACCGCCGCGACCTCTTCGAGGCCATCGAGCAGGGCGACTTCCCCGAGTACGAGCTGGGCGTTCAAATCCTGGAGGAGAAGGACGCGCAGGCGCTGGGCGTGGACCTGCTGGACGCGACGAAGCTCATCCCGGAGGAGGTGGCGCCGGTGCAGCCCGTGGGCAAGCTCACGCTCAACCGCAACCCGACCAACTTCTTCGCGGAGACGGAGCAGGTCGCGTTCTGCGTGGCCAACATCGTGCCGGGCATCGACTTCACGGATGATCCGCTGATGCAGGCGCGGCTCTTCTCGTACCTGGACACGCAGCTGACGCGCCTGGGCGGGCCGAACTTCGCGGAGATCCCCATCAACCGCCCGGTGGCGCCGGTGCACAACCATCAGCAGGACGGCTTCGGCCGGCACACGAGCAACGTGGGCCGCGCCAACTACTTCCCCAACTCGCTGGGCGGTGGCTGCCCGTTCCTCGCGGCCCAGCAGCAGGGCGGCTACGTGCACCACCCGGAGCAGGTGAGCGGGAAGAAGGTGCGCGAGCGCGCCGCCTCCTTCAACGACCACTACAGCCAGGCGGCCCTCTTCTTCCGCAGCCTGTCCGAACCGGAGCAGCAGCACCTCATCGACGCGTGCCGCTTCGAGCTGGGCAAAGTCGAGACGAAGGCCATCCAGGAGCGCGTGCTGGAACACTTCGCGAAGATCGACGCCCTCCTGGTGTCGGCCGTGGCGGAAGGACTGGGCCTGCCCGCGCCCAAGGCCACGCCCGTCACGCCCAAGGGCCCTCCCGCGTCCAAGGCCCTGAGCATGGAGGCCATGAAGCTGGCCACGCCGCCGTCCATCAAGACGCGGAAGATTGGCGTGCTCGTCGCGGACGGCGTGGACGCGGACGAACTGATGGCCCTGCGCAAGGAGTTGGAGTCCCAAGGTGCCCAGCTGAAGGTCATCGCCAAGCGCCTGGGCACGGTGAAGGCCTCCAACGGCAAGGACGTGCCGGTGGACAAGAGCGCCATGACCACCGCCTCCGTGGAGTACGACGGCGTCTTCATCCCCGGCGGCGCCGCGAGCGTGGCCACGTTGAAGAAGGACGGCGAGTCGCGCCACTTCGTGCAGGAGGCCTACCTGCACTGCAAGACGGTGGGCGCGTCCAAGGACGCGGAGGAGCTGCTCAAGGCCTGTGAAATCGACCCGGCCGCGCCCGGCGTCGTCGCGGGCTCTAAGGCAGGGGCCGGCGCGGCGCTGGCCACCGCGTTCGCGAAGGCGCTCGCGAAGCACCGGCACTGGGACCGCAAGGACAACGACCGCGTCCCGGCCTGAGGTCCACTGAGGCGAATGTCACCGCGTCCGCTGTGACGCGGTGACGCGCCGCCACCCGGCAGGACAGCCCTCGCGCAGCACCCGCGCCGCCGCGAGGGCACAGGCATAGCTGCTCGTGATGGGGCGCTCGCACCAGGCGCCGTCCGCGTACAGCCGCACCGTGGCCGCGTCCTCGACGTGGTCCACGATGTCTCCCTTCCTCAGCGCGTGGGCCATGGCCGCGTCCGCCACCGTCACCACCGACGGCAACCCGGACGGCAGACCCGATACAGGACCCGCGGAGCAGAGCACCAGGCTGCCCTGCTCCACCGCGCGGTCCAGCAGCGCGGTGAGGGGCGCCTCGAAGGCGCGGCCCACGGTGCCCAGGCTCAGGTTGATGAGGTCCGGCCGCACGTCCTGCGTGAGCCACTCCAGCGCTTCCAGCAGGCCCAGCGAATCGCCGCGCATCCGCCCATCCAGCACGCGCGCGACGTACCACTCCACGTCGGCACCGGGACGGCCCTGCTCCATCAGGATGCTCAGCACCGCGGTGCCGTGGCCGTGCGCGTCCTCCAGGTCCTCCAACACGGAGTCGCCGCCGCGCCAGGCCGCCAGCTCCTCACGCGAGTGGACACGGGACTCCAGGCGCCGCGCCTCCCGGTCCACCGTGAAGCTCGCGGCTCCGGCGAGCGACAGCCCCGCCCCGCGAAGGAAGCCTGCCGACACTCCACTGTCCACGATGGCGACCTTCATGGGGGCAGGGCCTTGCGACACGCCTAGCAGGAGCTGCTCGAGTCCTCGCCCACCGGGTACTTGAGCACCGGGAAGTAGGTGCCCACCCACTGGGTACCGCTCCAGGTGTAGTGCTGGCCGTTGAGGTACGACGTCGCGCAGGCGTGGCCCATCAGGTCCTCGGACCCGCTGACTTCCTCCAGCAGCTTCGACACGTCCTTGCTCGTGAACTTCATGGCAACACTCCCGGCGTTGAATTGGGGGGAAAAGCGGGAAGGAGCCTAGGGGGCCAGTGAGCGGGTCGCAATGATGTGGGGCGTCCCTCGCAGGGGAACGCGGCGCCGGACTCGCGAGGGGGTTAGGGTCTGCCGGTCCACCGGTGTGAGAGGTGTCTCGCGATGAAGCTCTGGGCCCGCTGGTTCCGCATTCCCTTCTGGCAGCGAGTGCTGGGCGCCTTCGTGCTGGGAGCGCTCGCCGGATGGGCGCTGGGCGACCGCGCCGGCACGTGGCTCCAGCCGCTGGGCACACTCTACGTCCAGCTGATCCGGATGATCGCTACACCGCTGGTGTTCTTCGCCGTCATCCACGCGGTGTCCGCGCTGCGCGGCCAGAAGAGCGTGGCGGCGCTGGGCGGCCGCACCTTCCTCTGGTTCGCCGTCACCGCCGCGCTCGCCGTGGGCGTGGGCCTGGGCACCGCGGCCCTCACGAAGCCGGGCCTGGGCGTGGGCACGCTCCAGGTGGCCAGCGACTTCAAGCCGCGCCAGGTGCCCGGCCCGGTACAGGTCCTGCTGGACGTGGTGCCCACCAACCCCTTCGCCGCGCTGGCGGAGGGCAAGATGCTCCAGGTCATCTTCTTCGCGGGCCTGCTGGGCTTCGCGCTGGTGAAGCTGGGAGACCGCACCGCGCGTCTGCGGCAGCTCGTGGGCGAGGCCAGCGACGCGATGATTCAAGTCACCCGCTTCGTGCTGGAGCTGACGCCGCTGGGCACCTTCGGCCTCATCGCCGCGCTGGTGGGCACCTACGGCTTCGAGCGCCTGCTGCCCCTGGGCACCTTCGTCCTCACGCTGTACCTCGCGTGCGCGGTGCACGTCGTCTTCGTGTACGGCGGGCTGCTCGCGGCGCACGGACTCAACCCGCTGCGCTTCTTCCGGGGCGCCGCGCCGGGCATGCAGGTGGCGTTCGTCAGCTCCTCCAGCTTCGCGTCCATGCCGGTGGCCCTGCGCAGCGTCACCCACAACCTGGGCGTCGACCGGGACTACGCGGCGTTCGCGGTGCCCCTGGGCGCCAGCATCAAGATGGACGGCTGCGGCGCCATCTACCCGGCCATGACGTCGCTCTTCATCGCCCAATACTTCGGCCTGACGCTGTCCGCGCCCCAGCTCTTCATCATCCTGCTGGCGTCCGTGCTGGGCAGCTTCGGCACCGCCGGCGTGCCCGGTACGGCGGTGGTGATGACCACCGTCGTCCTCAGCTCCGCGGGGTTGCCCCTGGAGGGGCTGGGCTACCTGCTGGCCATCGACCGGGTGCTGGACATGATGCGCACCCTCACCAACGTCACCGGCCAGATGCTGGTGCCCGTCCTGGTGGCCCGCGAGGAGGGCCTCCTGGACCTGGCCGTCTACAACCGCGCGTCCAGCAACGTGGGGCTGGAGGAGCCCCCGTCGCCGGCCGCATGAGCGCTACTTGCAGGTCGTCACTTGCAGGTCTTCGGCGGCATCGAGTCGATCCAATCCGCGACGAGCTGCGCGCCCTCCGCGTGGTGAATCGTGCGGCCAATCTGCGGCATCATCTTGCCGGACTCCTCCGTGTGCAGCCGGTACCAGAGGATGGACTCCGCGTGGTTGCCGGGGACGATGTCGAACTCGCCGCCCACGCCCGCGCCCGCGGAGCCCGGGCGCTTGCACTCGCCCAGTGAGAACAGGCTGGTGTTGTCGAAGTTGAGGAACAGCTGGCTGGTGATGCCCGCCGTCCCCTTCGGGTTGTGGCAATGCGCGCAGTTGATGTCCAGGTACGTGCGCGCCCGCGTGTCCAGGTTCGCCGACTGCGGGTCGAACGCGTCCGGCGCCTTCGGCAGCTCCGCCTGGGCGGGCAGCCCGTCCAGCTTGCCCAGCGACGCCAGGTACTCCAGCTGGTCGCGCTCCACGCCTCCGTAGGTGTTCGTGCGGTGCAGGTAGCGCGCCTTCACACCAATGGGGTGCATCACCTGGTCGCCCTTCTCATCCACCAGGTGGTGGCACTGCTGGCACTGGTTCTTCTGTGGCACCGAGTACCGGAACGACCGGGTCTCCCCCTCCAGGTCGATGAACGTCACGTCGCGCACGCGGCCGCCGGGGACCATCGTGGCCTCCGTCTGCTCCGCGTTCCAGACGTACGGCCACGCCTCCCAGCCGGAGGGCTGGCGCACCAGGACGCGCGTCTCGATGACCCGCACGTCCTGGTCCGGTTTCCGCAAGTCCGCCGGGAAGGCGAACGTCTTCGTGATGAGCGTCCCCACCGGCAGGTCCAGCGCGTCCACAGGCGCGTAGTGCGCCGTCTTGCCGGGGGGGATGTAGAGGGTGCGTGACTTGACCGCGTAGTCGGAGAACAGCGGGGTGGACAGGGTGTAGGGCACGTTGCCCTCCACCGGGATGAGCCCCCCGTCCGCCGGGCTTCCGGTGAACAGCCCGAAGCCCGACAGCACGCTGGGGATGGCCAGCGGCGGCCCCGCGTCCACGGGCCCCGCGTCCGGAACGCCCGCATCGAGCGTTCCGGCATCCATGCCCGCGTCCGGTTCACCCGCGTCCGGAACCCCCGCGTCCCCCGTTCCGGCATCCACGGTCCCCGAGTCGGGTGTGGGCCCGGGGCCTTCCGGGTCGGAGGAACCGCAGGCCGCCAGCGTCAACGCCAGCAGCACCACGGAGAGACGAGGGCTCACGAACGACGTCCACATGGGTGTCACGCTCCCTGACCTCGGTTACGGCTTGATGAAGTCGCCAATCGTCAGCGCGGGGCTGAAGCCCGAGCAGTTGAACTCCGCCTTCGAGGCCGGGTAGTGCCGCGTGAGGGCCCACCCGCCCGCGAAGTTGCCCGTGGCCGCGGCCGCACCCGCCGCCACCAGGTCCAGGTCCGCGATGGCGTTGACGGTGCCCGAGGGCAGCGTGTTGTCGGCGAAGCAGATGTTGATGGGGTTCAGCTCCGTGCGGGCATGGCCGTAGGGGTCCACGCCGTCCCACACCAGGTGCTCCACGCCCTTCGCGCCCTGCGTCTCGCCGTAGGTGTAGAGCGCCGCCAGGGCCGCGCCCAGGGGCCGCAGCTGCGGGCTCAGGTTGCCGTTGTCCACGTTGTCGCCGCTGCCACCCTGGAAGGTGTTGCCGTGGATGTAGACGTCCGAGCTCGCGAAGTTGAAGCCGCCCGCTTCCCACAGCGCGACGTCGTCCTCGATGGTGAGGCCGCTCAGCACCGCCACGTCCACCGTGTTGTTGTTGCCCCAGGTGTTGCCCGTCAGCTCCACGCGGCGCGACGCCAGCATGAACGTGCCCGTGCCCGCCGGCACCTGCGACACCGTGCTGCTGCTGGCCGCGACGGAGGCGAAGTTGTGCCGGTTGTTGCCGGTGATGATGTTGTTCTTCACCCGGATGTCCGTCCCCATGATGGGGTTGCCCGGCAGGTCGAACACCACCAGGCCCGTGGTGTTGTCCTGGGCCGTGTTGCCCAGCACGTAGGCGTACTTCGTGTTTTCAATCTCGATGCCCGCCACGTTCTGCTTCGCCACGCTGTTGCGCACGACGGCGTACTCCGTCTGGCCCACGTAGATGCCCGCGTCCGCGGCGTTGTACGCCTCGCATTCATCGATGAGGACGTACTTGGACTTCACCGGGTACAGGCCGTACTTGCCGTTGCTCTCCTTGTCGGCCTCCGCCCACTCCGTGCGCACGCGGCGCATGATGACGTCGATGGAGGACTCCACGCGGATGGCGTCCTTCTTCGCGTTCCACACCGCCAGGTCGCTCACCGTGAAGAGATTGCCCACCACGTCCAGGCCGTTGGAGTTCGCCGCGGCGTTGGTGAACACCAGCACCGTGCTGCTCGCCCCGCCGGTGCCCTCGCCCTTCGTGCCCTTGCCCGCACCCACCAGCGTGATGCCGTTCTGGCGGATGGTGATGGCGTTGTCGAAGGTGTACGTGCCCGCCGCCAGATTGATGGTGGTGCACTCGGCCATGGTGTTCACCTGGTCCTGGAGCGCCTCCTCCTGGCCCGGTGCGAAGTTCAGCGTCGCCTGGGCCTTGCCCTCGCAGGAGAAGGTCCCCGCGCTGCCGCCGTCCCAGGGGATGCCCGTGTCCACGCTTCCCGCGTCGCTGCCGGCGTCCGTGTTCGTGCCCGCGTCCGTGTTCGTACCCGCGTCCACTTTCACGCCCGAATCCGGCGTCTTGTCGTCGTCATCCGAGCAGGCGGTCAACGAGAGGGCCCCCACCAGGGCCAGAACGGTCGCGCGCGTAGCGCGGGTCCACTGCAAACGGGGCATGTCGTTCCTCCGCGAGGCCGCTCCGCATGGGCCACGGGGAAGCGCCCGCGGCCCGCGAAGCAGCGGGAAGGCGGCATGCTCGGAGCAAAGACACACTGGCGACAAGCACAAGTTTCACGTTTGTGTTTTGACGCGGCGCCCCTTCAGTCACGCTCAAAAAAGCACGCGCACGCGGTAAGCCTATCGTCCGCAATGTGTCCGGAATGCGAATGACGCACGGCCCCATGACAGGCGCGCGGTCAGGCCCGTGGGCGAGGACACCGCGCTCCCCGCAGCCGACCCGCGCGGTCATCTTGAGAAGGAGGTCGCGGCGCGGTTCCCCTCTCCCGCGACGGAAAGAACGAGGACGCCCATGCGCACTGGAACCCTGGTGACCCTGGTGGTGGCGCTCGCGTCAGGTCCGGCCCTGGCGCAGCAGGACGAAGCGATGACTGCCCCGGGAGGCAATGACTCGCAGAACCTGGATGACCGGCAATCACTGACAAGCGATTCCAGCGACGGCACCTTCTGGGACAATTACTGGTATCAGCCGCCCGCGGAGAGCGGGTTCCAGCAGCCGCTCGCCGGCTCGTATCAACTCGAACAGCCGATGGCCGGTTCGTACCAGCTGCAGCAGCCGCTCGTTGGCACGTACCAACTCCAGCAACCGCTCATCGGCACGTATCAACTCCAGCAACCGCTCAACGGGACGTACCAGCTGCAGCAGCCGCTGAATGGGACGTACCAGCTCCAGCAGCCGCTCATCGGCACGCAGCAGCAGCGCCCGCCGATGCATGGGCCGGGCGCCACGAGGGTGCGCTGAGCCCTTCGCGCCACCTACCGCCGGGTGTTGAAGGTGTCGCACGCCTCCAGCGTCCCCTGCTCCAGGCCGCGCTTGAACCAGGTCATGCGCTGCGCGGCGGAGCCATGGGTGAAGGACTCGGGGACGACGTAGCCCCGGGCGCGCTTCTGGAGGGTGTCGTCGCCCACGGCGCTGGCGGCGCCCAGGCCCTCCTCCACGTCACCCTGCTCCAGGATGTTCCGCTCCTTCTGCGCGTGGTGGGCCCAGATGCCGGCGAAGCAGTCCGCCTGGAGCTCCGTCAGCACGGAGAGCTGGTTGGCCTGCTCCTCGCTCGTGCGGTTGCGCAGGGACTGCACCTTGCGGGAGACGCCCAGCAGGTTCTGCACGTGGTGCCCCACCTCGTGCGCGATGACGTACGCGCGGCCGAAGTCACCCGGCGCGCCGAAGCGGCTCTCCAGCTCGTCGAAGAAGCGCAGGTCCAGGTACACCTTCTGGTCGCCCGGACAATAGAAGGGCCCCACCGCGCTCTCCTGCATGCCGCACGCGGACTGCACCGCGTCCGAGAAGAGCACCAGCCGCGGCTGCACGTAGCGCACGCCCTGGGGCTCCAGCAGACCGGGCCAGGTGTCCTCGGTGTCCGCGAGCACGACGGAGGCGAAGTCCTTCAGCTCCTCCTGCCGTGGATCCACGTTCCCGGAGCCGCCCGTGCCCGGTTGCGAATACGGGGAGGTGCGCGTGCCAATCTGCACGTCGGACGGGTCGCCGCCCAGCAGCATCACCAGCAGGGCCACCACCAGTGACGCGGCGCCACCGCCCACCGCGAGCGGGCGTCCGAAGCCACCGCCCCGCCGGTCCTCGATGTTCGAGCTGCGACGTCCGCCTTCCCACCTCATCCTGTTCCCCCTGTCGCGTGAAGACGCTTTCGAGGACCAAGGTAGGCAGCGGGCCCTCCGTCAGCGACGGTGCGGGCCCAGCGCGGCCGGATGTCAGGAGGTCCGCAGGGCAGGCGGGCGGACGGGCCTTCGCCGCGCCTACTTGACGGGAGAGAAGCCGACCGCGCCGGAGGCCACGCGCGCGGCGGTGCCCAGGCGCTCCATCAGGGCGGGACCGAAGTACTGGCGCCGGGATTCGCCCTGCCCTTCGCGCACCTTCTCAGGCGTGTCCAGGTAGCCAACGTAACCGTTGGCGAGCCCCAGCACGTGCGTCGCCCCGGTGAGGTCCGCCAGCGCGCGGCCCGCGCCCACGGTGGGCTCTCCCGGGATGGACAGCAGCTCCAGGGGCCCCAGCGCCAGCGCATCCACCTCCGCCTCGCGCGGTGACGAAGCGCACAGGAAGTTGTCCCCCGCCGCGCGGGTGAAGGCGGGCACCAGCCGCGAAGAGTCCGGCCGGGGCAGCGCCGTCTGGACTCGCGCGAACGCCAGCCGCACCGGCTCCGTCACGGACGCCGGGGCAGCGCCATCCGCCAGCGCCGACAGCTTGCGAGCGAAGCCCAGGGCGCGCTCGGGGCCCTGGCCCTCGTTGAAGGACACGGTCGCATTGCCCTCGCTGCCCTGCACGAACAGCGTGACGCCACTCCCCGCCTCCTCGCGCAGCGCGCTCAGCCGGCCCGGGAAGTCCGGATCCAACAGCGACCGCTGCCGGGGAATGAGCGTGGCGTGCCCGGCGAACACCAGCACCTCCGCCACGGGCCCCTCCGCTCCGCGCAACACCGCCCGCGTGAGCTGGCCGTCCGGGACATCCCCACCGGAGCGGGAATGGACGAGCTCCGCGTCCGCCGCGCCGCCCACCTCCAATGTCACGTCCTTCATGGAAGCCGCGGCCTTCTCCAGCGCCTCGCTCGCGCCTTCCACCACCGCGTTCGCGGACGCCTCCCGGTAGCGCCCCGTGCCGGAGAGCTGGGCCGCCCACCGCGCGTCGTAGCCTCCAAACGAGGAGTGCGTGTGCGTGGCCACCACCAGCACCTCCTTCACCCCGGCCTTCGCGACGCGCTCGCGCACCCGCGCCGTGATTTCCGGCGTCACCAGGAGCAGCTCCAGCGACACCACGCCCACGCGCGCGCCACCGGCCTCCAGCACCAGGGCCCTCGCATGGAGGGGGAGCTCGGCCTGGCTCGCCTCGGGCCGGGGCGGGACGTAGCCCGCCACCACCACCGGATAGGGCGGAGAGAGGGCCACCTTCGCCGCGCCCGCGCGCAGAGGACCTTCGCCACGCACCTGTGACAGCACCTCGGGCGTGCGCTCCTCCCACCTCCCACACCAGTTCCAGGAGGCGAGCGCGTAGGCGGCCCCGGCCGTTAACAATGCGAAGGGCAGCAAGGGGCGGAGGAAGGAGCGCCGGGAAGAGGACATGCCGGAGGCAGCGTAACCCCTCGGCGCGTCCAGGCGGCTCCTACCTTTCGGGCAACGGTGCCTTGCCTGGCCTACAAGGGCCGACGTCGGCTGATGGTGGAATACCCACCTTCAAGGCGTGCGTTCCTGTTCCGCTTCGCGGTCGAAAGGGGTAAGGCAGCGCGCCATGTGCGGCATCTTCGGAATCGTGGGTCACGGAGAGGCGTCCAACCTGACGTACCTGGGGTTGCACGCCCTGCAGCACCGCGGACAGGAGTCCGCCGGAATCGTCGCGTCCGACGGGCACGTCCTGCGCGCGCACCGGCAGATGGGCCTGGTCGCCGACATCTTCACCGCGCCGGTGATTGAAGGGCTCCCCGGCAAGGCGGCCATCGGCCACGTGCGCTACAGCACGGCGGGTGGAAGTGGCATCAAGAACGCCCAGCCCCTGTTCGTGAACTACGCGGGCGGCCAGTTCTCCATCGCGCACAACGGCAACCTCGTGAACGCGGTGGAGCTCAAGGCGGAGCTGGAGTCGGAGGGCGCGCTCTTCCAGTCGGACGCGGACACGGAGGTGGTGATGCACCTCCTCGCCCGCTCCAAGCAGCCCACCTTCGAGGCCCGCCTCGTGGAAGCGCTGCGCCGGGTGGAGGGCGCGTACAGCATCCTGCTCCTCACCGAGGACAAGCTCATCGCGGTGCGCGACCCCAACGGCTTCCGGCCGCTGGTGCTGGGCAAGATGAAGGAAGGCGCCTACGTGCTCGCCAGCGAGACGACGGCGTTGGATCTCATCGAAGCGGAGATCGTCCGCGAGCTGGAGCCGGGCGAACTGGTCGTCATCGAGAACGGCGTGCTGCGCTCCAGCATGCCGTTCAAGCCCGCGGCCCGGCTGGGCCGCTGCATCTTCGAGCACGTCTACTTCGCCAAGCCGGACTCGGTGCTCTTCGGCAGCAGCGTGTACGAGGTGCGCAAGCGCCTGGGCGTGCAGCTGGCACGCGAGCAGCCCGCGGAGGCGGACCTGGTCATCGCGGTGCCGGACTCGGGCGTGCCCGCGGCCATCGGCTTCTCGCAGGCGAGCGGCATCCCCTACGACGTGGGCCTCATCCGCAGCCACTACGTGGGCCGCACCTTCATCGAGCCGCAGCAGTCCATCCGCCACTTCGGCGTGAAGCTGAAGCTGTCCGCCGTGCGCCAGGTGCTCAAGGGCAAGCGCGTGGTGGTGGTGGACGACTCCATCGTGCGCGGCACCACCAGCCGGAAGATCGTGAAGATGCTCAAGGCCGCGGGCGCCGTGGAGGTGCACCTGCGCATCTCGTCGCCGCCCACGCAGTGGCCCTGCTACTACGGCATCGACACGCCCAGCCGCACGGAGCTCATCGCGGCCAGCCACACCACGGATGAGATCGCGAAGTACGTGACGGCGGACTCCCTGGGCTACCTGTCGCTGGAGGGCCTGGGCACCGCGGTGGACGACCCGAAGCGGAGCACCTACTGCACCGCGTGCTTCTCCGGGCAGTACCTCACCGACAAGCTGTCCCAGAGCGCGGGTGCCACCAAGCTCAGCGCCTGAGATGTCAGCCGCGCCTTCGGGCCGGCCCGGGCTCGCCCAGGCGGAGCGGCAGTTCGTCCGCTCCGTCGTCGCGGGCCTGGTGTTGTTGGGCGCGGTCGCCGTCGCGGGGCCGCTGCTCTCCTACCGCAGCGACGTGGCCGTGGCCCGTGCGGAGTTCCAGTCCCGCATGACGCGCGAGGCCCGCGTCTACGCGGAGGCGCTGGGCCTGCACCTGAAGCTGCTCCAGACGGAGCTGTTGCGCGTATCCGAGGGCGTGGGCCCGGACGTGAAGCGCGAGCTGCCCACCGAGGACCTCCAGGACCTCACCACGCCCCGCGCCGGCCTCTTCCACGCGGGCGTGATGGTGCTGGACGCGCAGGGCAAGCTGCGCTGGAGCGACCCGCCGCTCGACGAGGCGCAAGCCCAGGACGGCTTCGCCACGCGTCCCTGGTTCCAGCAGGTGCTCGCGCGCCAGACGTCGGTGGTGGACGCCATCGCGCCGGGCGCGTCCCTCTTCGTCGTCGCGGTGCCGGTGGTGCGCGCGGGCGAGACGACCGCGGTGCTCGCGGGCCTGCTGGACACGGGGACGGCGCTGCCGGGCGGACGGCCCCTGAGCAACGACCTGGAGCTGCTCGTCCTCAACGCCTCGGGAGACCTCTTCCTGCCGAGCGCGCCGCCCTCGTGGGCCAACGTGTCACGCGCGTCCGGAGAGCTGCGCGACTTCATCCGCGAGGGCGTCCGGCCCCCGTCGCTGGACGCGATGCCGGAGACCTTCCTCACCGCCACGCCCGTGCCCGGCACGGGGCTGCACCTGGTGCTCGCCGCGGACGAGACCGCGCTCCTGTCCGGCCTGCGCGACCGCTTCCTCGTACAGCTGCTGGTGCTGGCGCTGCTCCAGGTGGGCACGCTGGTGCTCTTCACCGTCCACTGGCGCCGCGTCTACGGCCTGTTCCGCGAGGTGGAGACGCGCTCCGCGCAGCAGGAGAAGATGGCCGCGCTGGGCAGCGCCGCCAGCCTCATCGCGCACGAGGTGAAGAACTCCCTCAACGGCCTCAAGGCCGCCACCGGCCTCGTCTCGCCGGAGGGGGAAGGCGGGCTCGTGGTGCGCACGCTGCACGGCCAGATTGACCGGCTGGCGCACCTGGCCACGTCGCTGCTCAACTTCGGCAAGCCGCCCGTCGTGCGCCGCGTGGACGTGAACCTGTCCCAGTTGGTGCGTGACGTGGTGGAGGGCCTGCGCTCGCTGCCGGAGGCGGGGGAAGTGCGAGTGGACGTGGACGTGCCCCCGGACGCGGCGCCCCTGTCGTGCGACCCGTTGCTGCTCACCACCGCGCTGGACAACCTGGTGCGCAACGCGATGGAGGCCACGGTGGCGGCCAAGGACCTGGGCAAGGTGACAGAGCCCCAGGTGCGCGTGCGCGCCCACCTGGACGCGGACGCGGCGGTGGTGACGGTGGAGGACAACGGGGGCGGGCCACCGCCGGGCGTGCAGGAGCACCTCTTCGAGCCCTTCCACACCTCCAAGCCCAAGGGCATCGGCCTGGGGCTGGCCATGACGCGACAGGCGCTGGAGCATCAGGGCGGACAGCTCACCTTCGAGCGCCTTCCCGACGGCAGCCGCTTCCTCCTCCACCTTCCCCGAGTGCCCCGGCCATGAGCCTCCCCGTCCTCTTGGTGGATGACGACCGAGCCTTCTCCTCCATCGCGGCGGTGGCGCTTCAGCGCGAGGGCTTCAGCCTCACGGTGGCGCACTCGCTGCACGAGGCCCGCGCGTCGTTGGCGAAGGCCACGCCCGTGCTGTTGGTGTTGGATCGCCGCCTGCCGGATGGAGACGGGCTCACGTTCCTGCCGGAGCTGAAGGCGCATGCGCCCGGCGTGGCGGTGGTGATGGTGACGGCGCACGGAGACATCGCCAGCGCGGTGGACGCGGTGCGAGCGGGCGCGGCGGACTACCTGGCCAAGCCCGTGGAGCTGGCCGACCTGGTGCTGCGAGCGCGCCGGGCCGTGGACGCGAGCCGTTTGAGGGACCGGTTGGAGACGGCGGAGGCGGAGCTGTCCGGCCGCCGCCGGCTGGTGCCCCCCACGTCCGCCGCCATGCAGCGGGTGTTCGCGATGCTGGAGCGCATCGCCGCGTCGCCGCGAAGCCCGGTGCTGCTGCTGGGCGAGACGGGAGTGGGCAAGGAGCAGCTCGCGAGGCACCTGCATGCGCTCGCGTCGAAGGACGGGGGCGCGCCCTTTGTGCACATCAACTGCGCGGCACTGCCCGAGCAGACGGTGGAGAGCGAGCTGTTCGGCCACGAGAAGGGCGCCTTCACGGACGCGCGCACCGCGAGGCGCGGCCTGGTGGAGGTGGCCCACGGCGGCGTGCTCTTCCTGGATGAAGTGGGCGAACTGCCGCTGCCGCTCCAGGCGAAGCTGCTCACGTTCCTGGACTCGGGGAGGTTCCGCCGACTGGGTGGTACGACGGAGCAGACGAGCACCGCGCGCATCGTGGCCGCCACCAACCGGGACCTGCCCAAGCAGATGTCGGGCGGCAACTTCCGAGAGGACCTCTGGTTCCGCCTGGGCGTGTTCCGCATCGATATCCCGCCGCTGCGAAAGCGGCGCGAGGACATCCTCCCGCTGGCGGAAGGGATGCTCGCGGACCTGGGCCGCGAGCTGGGCCGGCGCGACGTGAGCCTGGGCGTGAAGGCCCGCGCGAGGCTCGCGGCGTATGCGTTCCCGGGCAACGTGCGCGAGCTGCGCAACATCCTGGAGCGGGCGCTGGTGCTGGAGTCCGGACCGGAGCTGGAGCTGGAGGTGCTTGGCGGCACGCCCTCCGTGAGCGCCGCGGTGAAGGTGGAGGCACCCGCCGCGGTGGCGCCGGGAGCCTTCAGCGTGACGGAGCCCGTGCCCATGGAGGACCTGGAGCAGGCGTACGTGCGCTGGGTGCTGGAGCGGCTGGGCGGCCGGCGCATGGAGGCGGCGAAGGCGCTCGGGCTGTCCTATCCGACCTTCCTCAAGCGCCTGGGTGACACCTGAAGCGATTTGCAGTGCCCGCGATGAAAGGATTTTGAAGTCGCGGGCGCTGAAAGGATTTTGAAGTCGCGCGGCGTTGCATCCGCGCGGATTTGCTGGGGCCAGGCCGGGCACACGGCTTGCGATGGGGCTCCTCCGGATTCTCACCGGAGCCTGCCGCTTGCGCCGTTCCCTCCCCGCACTCATCGCCCTGGGCACCCTGCTCGGTCTCACCGCCGGTGCCGAGCAGCGCCCCACGTCCTCCTCCACGCTGCTGCTCTCCACCCTGCCGGACGACGACGGTCTGGCGGAGCTCCTCTGGGAGCACTCCGCCGACTTCGCGGACGACCGCGCCCGCCTCGCGGCGTCGCGAGCGGATCACCAGCGCACGCACCTGCTGCCCAATCCGGAGCTGGACGTGTCGATGAACACCATCCCCATCGGCGCCACGAACCCGCCGGGCCTGCGCCGCCTGGACGACGTGCCCAACTACGTCGTAGGCCTGTCGGAGCTGGTGGAGCTGGGCAAGCGGGGCCCGCGTCAGGACGCGGCGAAGGCGGCGCTGTCCGCCACCACGTTGGACGTGCACGCCGCGCTGAGGGCTCGCACGTACGACGTGCTGGAGCGAGCAGCGGACGTGGCCACCCTGGAGGTGCGCATCGCGGAGCTGACGAAGCTCACCGACGACGCGCTGAAGCTCACGGACCTGCAACGCGCCAGGCAGCAGCACGGCGACGCCGCGGGTCTGGACGTGGACCGCTCCACGTTGGAGGCACAGTCGTTGGAGACGTCGCTGGGAGAGGAGCGGGTGAAGCTCACGGACGCGCTGCTCGCCTGCGCGCAGCTCGCGGGCATTCCGTGTGAGCCGTTCGGAAACCACGAGCGGGCGATGTCCTTCCTCCAGGCGAGGCTCGACAAGGCGCCCGCCCCCGCCGCCATCGAAGCAAGGCCGGACCTGCGGGCCCTGAGCGCGCAGGAGGACTCCGCGCGGTCCTCGCTGACGTTGGCGCAGCGCCGCTGGATTCCGGATCCGACGGTGCGAGCTGGCTACACGCGAGACCAGTTCATGATCTCCGGCAACCAGAAGAACTCCCTCTTCGTGGGCCTGTCGATTCCGCTCCCCCTCTTCGACCACGGACAGGCGGACGCGCACGCCGCCAGCGCGAGCGCCCAGTCCGCGAGGACCGCGCGAGAGCTGCTCACGGCCCAGGCCTCGCGGGAGACGGACGTCCTGAACCAGCAACTGCGAGCGGTGCAGGAGCGCAGGCAGAAGCTCCACACGCAAACGCTGCCGCTGGCCGAAGGCGTGGTGCAGCGCCTGGACGCGGCGGTGAAGGCAGGAGGCGCGGCATTGCAGGACCTGCTCCTCGCGCGCCGGACCTACGGCGAGCTGGTGCTGCACGCGGCCGACCTGGATCAGACCGCCTACCGCCTCACCATCGCCATCGCCCGGACCAGCGCCGCCGGTCCGCGCGCACCGGACGCGATGACCAACCCCCGCTCCTGATGACGGCAGGCGCATTCCCCCGCTCCTGCCTCCGCTCCTCGAAGCACGAACACCGCCCTGCCCGCCCCTGACGAGCCGTCCCATTCCGCGTGAGCCCCACGCGATCCCTCCCGCTTTCCAGAAAGCCCCCGCATGAACACCCCCGACACCGCCGCTGCTCCGACGTCCAGCACCACTCCATCCCGCCGAACCACGGTCTGGATGGCCTTCGCGGGAGCGGGCCTGCTGGGCACCGGTGTGCTGCTCTACGTGCTGGCCCCCACCGACTCCATCGCGGAGAGCGAGACCGCCATCAGCGGCCCCACCGTGAAGGGCGAAACGGTGCACCTGCCGGACGGCGCACCGCAGTGGCACTACGTGCAGCTGGCCGTGGCCACCGAGGGCAGCGCCCTCACCCCACTCCCCTCACCCGCACGAGTGCAGTTCGACGAGGCGCGCACCGCGTCCGTGGGAGCCCCGCTCGCGGGCCGAGTGGAAGAAGTCCGCGTGCGTCCCGGAGACCGCGTGAAGCAGGGTGACGACCTCTTCAGCGTACGCTCTGGAGCCTTCGCGGAGCTCGTGCGTGAACAGCGCGGAGCGGAAGCCGAGCTCGCGGAGAAGCGCCGCAACGCGGACCGCCTCAAGGAGCTGGTGGCCCTGCGAGCCGCCCCGGAGAAGGAACTCCTCGCCGCGCAGACGGAGCTGCGTCAGGCCGAACTCTCCCTGGAGGCCGCGAAGGCGAAGCAAGGCAGCCTCCGCGTGTCCTCCCGAGGCGAGAACCTCTTCTGGGTGACGGCGCCGCGCTCCGGCACGGTGGTGGACCAGGACCTGGTGGCCAGCCAGGAGGTGACGCCGGACCGCGACAAGCCGCTCGTGCGTCTGTCGGACCTGGATCAAGTCATGGTCGTCGCGGACCTCCAGGAGGCGGACGCGATGGACATGTCCCCCGGCCAGGACGTCACGGTCACCACGCGAGACGGCATCGTCCGTGCCGGCAAGGTGGACCGCGTCGCCGAGGTGGTGGATCCGTTGCGCCGCACCGTGGAGGTGCGCGTGCGAGTCCCCAACAACGACCGCCGCTTCCGCCCCAACGCCTTCGTGGAGGTGACGCCCACACCCCCCGAAGGCGTCAAGCGCGTGCGGGTCCCGGACAGCGCGGTGGTGACGGACGGAGCGCGCTCGGTGGTCTTCGTCGCCCGTGATTCGAACCGCCTGGAGCGGGTCGCCGTGACGCCGGGCCGCCGCCGCGACGGAGAGGTGGAGCTGCGCGGGGGCCTCGCCTCCGGAGACCGGTTCGTCGCCCGGGGCGCGCTGCTCCTGGAGAACCAGATCGAACTGGCGGACTGAAGGAACGAAAGACACCCATGTTCGAAAAGCTCGTCGACTTCAGTCTGAAGAACCGCGCGGCGGTGGTGTTCCTCACGCTGCTCACCGCCATCTGGGGCTGGTTCT
Organism: Corallococcus sp. AB030; assembly: GCF_003668965.1. Taxonomy (NCBI): domain Bacteria; kingdom Pseudomonadati; phylum Myxococcota; class Myxococcia; order Myxococcales; family Myxococcaceae; genus Corallococcus; species Corallococcus sp. AB030. The sequence continues at coordinate 15,759 of NZ_RAWQ01000057.1, read as the reverse complement.
GCTTCACCGACCTCACCGTGGAAGCCTTCCCGGATCCCACGGACACCCAGGTCAACGTCATCACCCTCTATCCGGGCCAGCCGTCGGAAGAGGTGGAGCGCCAGATTGGCCTCCCGCTGGAGCGCGCCCTCAACGGCATCCCGGGCCTGACGCGCCTGCGCAACCTCTCCATGTTCGGCCTGTCGTTCGTGACGCTGAGCTTCAACGACAACACCGACGTGCTCTTCGCCCGAGCCCAGGTGCTGGAGCGCCTGCGCGACGCGGAGCTGCCGGAGGGACTCACGCCCTCCCTGGGCCCGCTGGCCACCCCCATCGGAGAGATCTACCGCTACACGCTCAAGGGCGCGAAGGGCGACCCGATGAAGCTGCGCACGCTCCAGGACTGGGTGGTGCGGCCGGGCCTCTTGCGAGTGGACGGCGTCGCGGACGTCGTCAGCTACGGAGGCCTCCTCAAGGAGATCCACATCCAGCCGGATCCCGTGAAGCTCGCGGCGTTCGGCCTCACGCTGGATGACGTGGAGGACGCGCTGAAGGACGGCTCGGAGAACGCGAGCGGCGGCGTGCTGGAGCGAGGCTCCGAACAGTTCGTCATCCGCAGCGAGGGCCTCTTCCGCTCGCTGGACGACATCCGCGACGTGCGGGTGGCCACGCACGAAGGCACGCCCGTGTTCCTCAAGGACGTGGCGGACGTGAACGAGGGCTGGTCCCCTCGCCAGGGCGTGGTCAGCCGCGACGGCGACGGTGACGTGGTGCAGGGCATCGTGCTGATGCGCCGGGGAGAGAACCCCTCCGTGGTGCTCTCCCGCGTGCGCGACGCGGTGACCGCGGTGAACGGCCGCCTCCAGACGGACGACGCTCACATTGATCCGTTCTACGACCGCACGGACCTGGTGAACACGACGTTGCGCACGGTGGGCCACAACCTGCTGGAGGGCGCGCTGCTCGTCACGCTGGTCCTCTTCATCTTCCTCTTGGACCTGCGGGCCGCCATCGTCGTGGGCGTCCTGATTCCCCTCTCGCTGCTGGCGTCGTTCATCTACCTGAAGATGCGAGGCATGTCGGCGAACCTGCTGTCCATGGGCGCGGTGGACTTCGGCGTCATCGTGGACGGAGGCGTGGTCATCATCGAGAGCATCCTGGCGCGCATGTCCGGCCACCAGTACGAGGGGGAAACCCCGCTCGAACGCATCCAGCGCGCGACGAAGGCGGTGGTGCGCCCCACGGTGTTCTCGCTGCTCATCATCATCGCGGCGTACCTGCCCATCTTCATGTTGCAGCGGGTGGAGGGCCGCATCTTCGCGCCCATGGCGAACACGGTGGTGGCGGCGCTGCTGGGTGCGCTCGTCTTCTCCGTCACGCTCATCCCGGTGCTGGCATCGTTCGTCTACCGCAAGCCAGTGAAGCACAGGGAATCACCGGTGCTGCGAGCCGCGGACAAGGCCTATGGCCCCGTGCTGACCTGGAGCCTCAAGCACCCGGGCACCGTGGTCGCGGTGTGCACGGCGGGCCTGCTCTTCGCGGGAGCGCTCGTCCCGCGCATGGGCAGCGAGTTCCTCCCGGCGCTCAACGAAGGCAGCCTCTACCTGACCTTCACCATGCCCTCGAACATCTCCCTGTCGGAGGGCCGCAAGCTGGTGCCGCGAATCGAAGGCCTGCTGCGCGCGGCGCCGCAGGTGGACGGAGTGCTCAGCCAGTTGGGCCGCCCGGAGGACGGCACCGACGCGAAGCTCACCAACAACCTGGAGTTCTTCGTGAAGCTCAAGCCACCCGCCGAGTGGCCCAAGAGCACACCAAAGTTGGACGACGTGCTGGAGGTCCTCCAGCGCTCCGTATCTGAGGTCCCGGGCATGGAGGTGAGCTTCAGCCAGCCCATTGGCGACAACGTGAACGAGAGCATCAGCGGCCAGCAGGGCCAGCTCGCGGTGAAGCTCTTCGGCGACGACCTCCAGGTGCTCCAGGAGTATTCGCAGAAGGTGAAGCGCACGCTGTCGAAGGTGGACGGCGTCGCGGACCTGGGCATCGTGAAGAGCGGTGAGGTGCCCAGCATCCAGGTGACCCCGGACCGTGTAGCGCTGGCCCGCCACGGCATGTCACTGGGAGACTTCCAGCACGTCTTCCAGACGGCGGTGGGCGGCCGGCCGCTCAGCGAGTTCTGGGAGGGCGAGCGCCGCTTCGACGTGGTGATGCGCCTGCCCATGTCCAGCCGGGACGACGTGGAGAAGATCTCCCACCTGCGAGTGCCCGTGGAGGGAGGCGTGCTGGTGCCGCTGAACGAGCTGGCCAAGGTGAAGACGGGCTTCGGCCGGGCCTCCATCAACCGCGAGAACGGCCGGCGCTACATCGGAGTGCGCATGAACGTGCGAGGCCGGGACCTGGGCTCCTTCGTGAAGGACGCACAAGCGCTGCTCCAGAAGGAAGCCCCGCCCCCCGTGGGGATGAGCGTCGAGTGGGGCGGCGAGTTCGAGAGCAAGGAGCGCGCGATGGACCGGCTCCTCACCGTGCTGCCGGTGGCGCTGGTGCTCACGCTGCTGCTGCTCTTCAAGGCGTTCAACTCCTTCGGCCGCGCGGTGGTGACGCTGCTCAACGTGCCCTTCGCGCTGATGGGAGGCGTGTTCGGCCTGTACTGGGCGGGCATGCCACTGAGCGTGGCGGCGGCGGTGGGCTTCATCGCGCTCATCGGCCAGGCGGCGCTCAACGGAGTGTTGGTGATGAGCGCCATCGCGGAACGGAGGGAGGCGGGAGAGTCGCTGGACGACGCCATCCTCCACGGAAGCCGCGAACGCCTGCGCCCTGTGCTGATGACGGCAGCGCTGGCGGCGCTGGGCCTCGTGCCGGCGTGCTTGAGCAACGGCATCGGCTCGGAGATGCAGAAGCCCCTGGCCATCGTCATCGTGTCCGGAACCATCTCCGCCTGCGCACTGACGCTGGTGCTGTTGCCGGTGCTCTTCCGCATCTTCGCCCGCTTCACGGAGCAGGTCGTGGACCGGATGCCCGAGCAACTGTTGCGCGTGGTGCCCGGAGCGAAGAACCTCCGCAAGGCAGGCTGATGGAGGTTCACGGAGTCCCATGACGACCTGGAAGAGTGGAGTCTGTGAAGCGAACGGCATCGACCTCCACTATCTCCGGACGGGAGGCGCCAGACCTCCCGTCGTCCTGCTCCATGGATTGATCGGGAGCGGCGCCTGCTGGACTTCCGTGGCGCGCGGGCTCGAAGGTGAATTCGATGTCGTCATGCCCGACGCCCGAGGGCACGGCGGTTCGAGCGCGCCGCGCCACGGCTACCAGTACGACGAACACGCAAGCGACGTCGTGGGACTCATCCAAGGCCTGGAGCTCTCGCGTCCGGTGCTGCTGGGCCACTCGATGGGTGGGATGACCGCCGCGGTGGTCGCAAGTCGAGGGACGGCGGGCCTCCGCGGCGTCATCCTGGTCGACCCGACGTTCTTGAGCCCCGAGCGCCAACGCGAGGTGCACGCCAGCGACGTCGCCGAACAACACCGCCGGACCCTCGGCTTCAGCAAACCTGAGCTCGTTGCCCAGGCCCGAGCCCGGCAGCCGCATCGTTCGCCCGAGCTCATCGAGCATCTCGCCGAGGCGAGACTGAAGACCCGCACGGAAGCCTTCGACGTCCTCACGCCGCCCAACCCCGAGTATCGCGAAGTGGTGAGCGCGATTGACGTCCCCATTCTCCTCGTCATCGGGGACAGCAGCCCCGTCGTCACGCTCGAGATGGCAACGGAGCTGCGGAGCCTCAACCCACGCCTGCGAATCGAACAGATACAGGACGCCGGCCACGGCCTCCCGTATGACCAACCCGAGCGCCTGGCGGAGGTGGTCGCGTCGTTCCTGCGTGAACTGGCCGGGCCGATCAACTCCCGGCGATGAAGTCCTTCAAGTCATCGGGAAGCGGCGACGCGAAGGTGACGGACTCCCCGGTGCCCGGGTGCGGGAACGTGATGCGCTCCGCGTGAAGCGCATGGCGCGGCAACCGCAGCCGGGCCCACGCCTCCGGCTCCAGCGAGTGCTTGCTGAACCGGTCGAAGTAGCCGGGGTCCGGCCCGTACATCTTGTCGCCCACCAGAGGAAAACCCGCCTCGCGCAGGTGGATGCGAATCTGATGCTGCCGTCCCGTCTCCGGAAAGCAGCGCAGCAGCGCGAACGGCGCGCCGCCATGAGTGAAGCGCTGAAGCACCTGGAAGCGCGTACGACTGGGCTTGCCCACCACCGGGTCGATGCGCACGGCGATGCGGATCAGGTCCGTGCCTTCCGCGATGGGCGCATCCACGACGAAGGTGTCCTCGGAAGGCTGGCCCTCGCACAGCGCCAGGTACTCCTTGTGCACATCGCGCGACAGGAACAGTCCACCCAGCACACGGCAGGACTCGGTGGTGCGGCCACACACCACCAGCCCGCTCGTCTCGCGGTCCAGCCGGTGCGCGGGCTCCGCGAAGCGCTCACCGAAGCGCTCACGCAGGAGCGTCACCAGCGTGCCCTTGTGGTAGCGCGCGGTGGGGTGGATGGGCAGCCCCGCCGGCTTGTCCAACACCAGCAGCCAGTCATCGGAGAAGACGACGGGCAGCTCCGTGGGCGTCACGGGCTCCTGGCTCGCGGGGCGGCGGATGCGGAAGGTGAGCCCCGGGTACACGGGCGTGGAGGGCTTGAGCCGGTACTCGTCGCACAGGACGCCGCGCAGGATGATGCCCCGCACGCGCTCCAGGTCCATGCGGCGGATCTTCTCGCAGAGGTACCGGTCCAACCGCCACCCCGCGTAGTTCGGCTCCACGACGAACGGGATGTCGACGTAGCCGTCGGGGATGACCGGAGCGCTCTCGGAGTCTTCACGCATGGCGGACCCGACGCTCTACCACGCTTTGAAACACGAAGGCCGCCCGGCCCCCGCGCACGAAGACGCGAGCACCCGGCGGCCTGATTGCTTCACGAACGCGTCAGCTCACCCGAAGGCGCGCTTCGTCTCCACGCCCAGGAAGCGCGAGTACAGGTCCGCGATGCGCTCGCCCGTGCGGCCGTCCCACAGCTCCGGCACGCGGCCCTTCTTGAAGTCGCCGGACAGCACGCGGTTCGCGGCCTCGCGGATGCGCGCGGGGTCGGTGCCCACCACCTCGTTGGAGCCGACCTCCACGGTGATGGGGCGCTCGGTCTGCTCGCGCATGGTGAGGCACGGCACGTTCAGCGCGGTGGTCTCCTCCTGCAGGCCGCCGGAGTCCGTCATCACCAGCTTCGCCTGCGACGTGACGGACAGGAACTCCAGGTAGCCCATGGGGTCCACCAGCTTGAGCCCCGGCGTCTGCTCCAGCTTGGAAGCCAGCCCCTGCTCCGAAATCATCTTCCGCGTGCGAGGGTGCACCGGGAACACGACGGGCAGCTCCTTCGCCACGTCCATCAGCACGCCCAGCAGGCCCGCCAGCAGCTTCGGGTTGTCCACGTTGGACGGCCGGTGCAGCGTCGCCACCACGTAGCCCTTCGGCGTCAGGCCCAGGTTCTTCAGCGTGGGCAGCTGGTCGGCCTTCTCCTTGGACGACAGGAGCGAGTCGATCATCACGTTGCCCACCAGGTGGATGTGCTTCGGGTCGATGCCCTCCTTCAAGAGGTTCGCGTCCGCGTCGCGCGACGGCGTGAGCAGCAGGTCGGAGAGCCGGTCGGTGACGACGCGGTTGATCTCCTCCGGCTGGTGCCGCTCGAAGCTGCGCAGGCCCGCTTCCACGTGGGACAGCGGAATCGCCAGCTTGGACGTGACGAGCGCCGCGGCGATGGTGCTGTTCACGTCGCCCACCACGGAGACCAGGTCCGGCTTCTCCTGGAGGAAGACCTTCTCCATCTCCACCATCATCTTCGCCGTCTGCTCGGCGTGGCTGCCGGAGCCGATGCCCAGGTGGATTTCGGGCGGAGGCAAGCCCAGGTCCGCGAAGAAGACGTCACTCATCTTCGCGTCGTAGTGCTGGCCGGTGTGGATGACGAGCTGCCGCAGGGACGTACGCGCGGAGATGGCCCGGTGAATGGGTGCCACCTTCATGAAATTGGGACGCGCGCCAACGATGTGGATGACCTTCTTCATGTCGCCCCGGAAGCTAGGCATGGCGCCAGTTCTGGCCAGTGGTGGGCGCCAGTCAGCCCCTCCCCAAGCGCGGCGGGACGTCCTGAATCTGATAGATGCCGCCCCATGCCCGCCTCCTACACCGTGGCCGTCATCCCCGCCCGCCATGCCAGCACCCGCTTCCCTGGCAAGCCGCTCGCCCTCATCGCCGGCCGTCCGATGATCGAACACGTCTGGCGCCGCTGTCAGGAAGCCAGCGCCTTCGACGAGGTGTGGGTGGCCACCGACGACACGCGGATCCGCGACGTCGTGGAGTCCTTCGGCGGCAAGGCGGTGATGACCAGCCCCACCTGCCCCACCGGCACGGACCGCATCGCGGAGGTCGCCCGCGCCCGTCCGGACGTGGAGGTGTGGGTGAACGTGCAGGGGGATGAGCCGCTCGTGGACCCCGCCGCCCTCAAGGTGCTCGCGGAGCTCTTCCAGGACGAAGCCGTGAACATGGCCACGCTGGTGCGCCCCCTGGAGCCGGAGGAGGTGGACAACCCCAACGTGGTGAAGGCCGTGCTCGCCCTCAACGGCGACGCGCTCTACTTCAGCCGAGCCACGGTGCCGCACGCCCGCGAGCCCGGCACACCCGTGCGCCGCTGGGCCCACCTGGGCCTCTATGGCTACCGGCGGGACACGCTGCTCCAACTCGCCGAACTCAGCCCCACCCCACTGGAGGAGGCGGAGAAGCTGGAGCAACTGCGCGCCCTGGAGCACGGCCTGCGCATCCGCTGCGCCAGCGTGAACTGGCGCAGCGTGGCGGTGGACGTGCCGGAGGATGTAGCCCGAGTGGAAGCGGTGATGCGCGAGCGCGCTGCCGTCAGATGACGGGCAGCTCGTCCGGCTCGTCGCCCTTCGGGAAGGCCGCGTCGATGCGCTGGAGCTCGTCCTCCGTGAGCTTCAGCGAAGCCGCGCTCGCGTTGTCTCGCACGTGCGCCGCGTTGCTCGCCTTGGGGATGGCGAACACCGACGGCCGCCGCACCAGGAACTGGAGCGCCACCTGGAAGGGCGTCACGCCGTGCGCCTTCGCGATGGACGCCAGCACCTTGCCGCCCGCGCTGGTGGGTGACGGGAACTGCCCGTTGCCGAAGGGGCTGTAGGCCACCACCGCCACGCCCTGCGCCTCGCACCACGGGATGACCGCGTGCTCGATGGCGCGCTCCTCCAGGTGGTACAGCACCTGGTTGCACGCGATGCGCCCCTTGCCCGCGAGTGCCAGCACCTCCTCCAGGTCCTCCACCCCGAAGTTGCTCACACCCCAGGAGCGGATCTTCCCCGCCGCGACCAGCTCCTCGAAGGCCTCCACCGTGCCCTCCAGCGGGTGCGAACCGGGCCAGTGCAACAGGTAGCAGTCCAGGTGGTCCGTGCCCAGGCGCTTCAGGCTGCGCTCGCAGGCGGCCACCGTGCCCCTCCGCGTCGCGTTGGACGGCATCACCTTGGAGACGAGGTACACCTCCTCGCGCCGGCCCTCGATGGCCTTCGCCACCAGGGCCTCCTCCACCTGCCCCTGGCCGTAGAGCTCCGCGGTGTCCAGGTGCGTGAGCCCCAGGTCCAGCCCGGCGCGCAGGGCTCGGACGGCTGCTTCCGCGTTGTCTTCCTCCATCTGCCAGGTGCCCTGTCCGATGACCGGCACCGCCACCCCGGTGTTGCCAAAGACGCGCTTCTCCATGGCCCCTCCTCGCATGGAACGTGCCTTGGAATACCACCCAGGCCACCCGCCTGCATCCCGGCCCTGCGGACACCGTCCGGGCTGCACGTCCCCCGACAGTCCGGTAGGCTCCGCCGGTGCCTCCCTCCGTTACCGCTTCGACACCGCACCTCTCCTCCGGGGTCACCGGGCGCCGCCTGCTGGCGCTCGCCCGCCCTGAGCTGGGCACGCTGCTGGTCGCCACCGTCTTCCTGTTCATCAGCAGCGGCGCCAGCCTGGTCTACCCCCAGGGCGTCCGCATCCTCATCGACGAGGCCCTCAACGCGAAGAACCGCGGCCTCATCGACAAGGCCGCGCTCGTCATGCTGGCCGTCTTCCTGGTCCAGGGCGTGGCCACCGCCGTGCGCTTCTACCTCTTCACCAACGCCGGCGAGCGCGTGGTCATGCGCCTGCGCCATGACTTCTTCCGGCGCCTCATGGACCAGGAGGTGGCCTTCTTCGACACGCACCGCACCGGAGAGCTCACCAGCCGGCTCGCCTCCGACACCACGGTGCTCCAGAACACGGTGAGCGCGAACATCTCCATGGGGCTGCGCAACGCCGTGCAGGCCCTGGGCGGCATCGTGCTGCTCTTCTACACTTCGCCCTCGCTCACCTTCCTGATGCTCGCCATCGTGCCCGTCGTCGCCGTGGGCGGCATGGTCTACGGCCGGCGCGTGCGCGGGCTGTCGCGCAACGTGCAGGACGCGCTCGCCAAGGCCAGCGAGGTCGCCGAGGAGAGCCTGTCCGGCATGCGCACCGTGCGCTCCTTCGCGGCGGAACCCTCGGAGGTGGCGCGCTACGGCAACTCCGTGCGCAACGCCTACGAGGTCGCCCGCAACCGCGCGCGCCAGTCCGCCGCCTTCATGGGGGGCGCCTCCAGCGCGGGCTACATCGCCGCGGTGGTGGTGTTCTGGTACGGCGGCCGGCTGGTGGTGGACGGCGAGCTCTCCGTGGGCGCCCTCACCTCGTTCCTCATCTACACGATGCTCGTGGCCGTCTCCCTGGGCTCCCTGGCGGACCTCTGGGCGGACTTCATGCGCGCCTCCGGCGCCGCCGAGCGCGTCTTCGAGCTGATGGACCGCGCGCCCTCCATCCCCGCCAACGAGGGCGAGCGCCCCGCCACCGTCGAAGGCCGCGTGGAGCTGCACGGCGTGCACTTCGCCTACCCCACGCGTCCGGACGTGCCGGTGCTCCAGGGCATCGACCTCACCGTCAACGCGGGCGAGGTCGTCGCCGTGGTGGGCTCCTCCGGCGCCGGCAAGTCCACCCTCGCCGCCCTCCTGTCGCGCTTCTATGATCCGCTCCAGGGCGAGCTGCGCCTGGACGGCCGCCCCCTGAAGTCCCTGGACCCCAGCTGGCTGCGGCGCCACGTGGGCATGGTCGCCCAGGAGCCCCTGCTCTTCTCCTGCTCCATCGCGGACAACATCCGCTACGGCCGCCCGGACGCCACCGACGCGGAGGTGGAGGCCGCCGCCCGCGCCGCGAACGCGCACGACTTCATCCAGCGCTTCCCTGACGGCTACCGCACGGAGGTGGGCGAGCGCGGCGTGCAGCTGTCCGGCGGCCAGAAGCAGCGCGTGGCCATCGCGCGGGCCGTGCTCAAGGACCCGCGCATCCTCATCCTGGATGAGGCGACGTCCGCCCTGGATTCAGAGAGCGAGCACCTGGTGAAGGACGCCCTGGACCGGCTGATGCAGGGCCGCACCACGCTCATCATCGCCCACCGCCTGTCCACCGTGGCCAACGCCCAGCGCGTGCTGGTGATGGAGCACGGCCGCGTGGTGCAGAGCGGCACCCACTCCACCCTCATGACGCAGGACGGCTTGTACCGCCGCCTCGTGGAGCGCCAGGTCGTCGCCGCCTGAACGCTCGTTCCTCGGACGACCCCCGCCCACCTCGCGGTCTTCATGGCGGGAAATGAGGGCGCGCATTATCTCTGCTGCCGCAAGAAAGGAGGTGATGCCTTGAACGACAGCAAGATCAAGGCGTCCACCTCCGTCGCGGTGGCCTGCTAACGCGGGTTGTCCCCGGCGGAAGTGACGCCTGCGGTAACGAGTCGCCCCCGTCCTTGCCGACGGGGGCGACTTTTTTCGTCCCCCTCCCTACCGGGAATGTCCTGTCCACCCACCGGTTCGTGGCCGCCGGGGGGAAGTGCCATCCACGACCGTAGGGGTCGCCTGCCGGAGAACTTCCGTGTCCATCACGCCATGTCCCATCCCGCTGCCCTCTGCCCTCCGTGACGAGGAGACGGTGGATGACCAGCGCAATCTTTTTTGTCCCAACTACGATGCCTGCCTGCACCAGGTCGTGAAGAAAGGCTGGGAAGGCTGGAGTTGCCGGGGGTGCGACCTGCGCCATTTCCGCGTCGGCCAGCCCACCGCCCAGCAGTTCGCTGTCGCCCGACCCGGGGGTTGGGACGCGCAGTGAAGGGCTGCCCCTGCGGGTCGGGGCCAGCCGGCCGTCCGTGCGTCAGAGAATATTTGACGCCCCCTGGCCCTCTTGGCAGGAAGGGACATGCGCTCCAAGAAAACCAAGTTCATCTTCGTGACGGGCGGCGTGGTCAGCTCGCTGGGGAAGGGACTGGCCTCCGCATCCATTGGCGCCCTCCTTGAGAACCGCGGGCTGGACATCACGCTCATCAAGCTGGATCCCTACATCAACGTGGATCCGGGCACGATGAGCCCCTTCCAGCACGGCGAAGTGTTCGTCACCGAGGACGGTGGCGAGACCGACATGGACCTGGGCCACTACGAGCGGTTCACCCACGCCCGGATGAGCCGCCTCAACAACTTCACCTCCGGCCGCATCTACAACGCGGTCATCACCAAGGAACGCCGTGGCGAGTACCTGGGCAAGACCGTCCAGGTGATTCCGCACATCACGGATGAGATCAAGGCCAGCATCCGCCAGGCCGCCCAGGACGTGGACGTCGTCATCGTGGAGGTCGGCGGAACGGTGGGCGACATCGAGTCCCTGCCCTTCCTCGAGGCCATCCGCCAGATGCGCTACGACGTGGGCAGCCAGAACGCCGTCTACATCCACCTGACGCTGCTGCCGTACATCGGCGCCGCGGGTGAAGTGAAGACCAAGCCCACGCAGCACTCGGTGATGAAGCTGCGCGAAATCGGCATCCAGCCGGACTTCCTCCTGTGCCGCACGGACCGGGAGATTTCGCGCGAGCTGAAGGACAAGATCGCCATGTTCTGCAACGTGGACAACGGCAACGTGTTCACGTCCCCGGACGTGCGCAGCATCTACGAGCTGCCCCTGGAGCTGCACCGCCAGGGCCTGGATGAGCGGCTGGCGGAGGTGCTCAACATCTGGAGCCGCGCGCCCCACCTGGAGAAGTGGGAGACCATCGTCCGCAAAATCTACGAGCCCGCGCGCGGTGAGGTCACCGTCGGCATCGTGGGCAAGTACGTGAACCTCACGGAGAGCTACAAGAGCCTCAACGAGTCCCTGCTCCACGGCGGCATCGCCAACGACGTGCGAGTGAAGCTGCGCTTCGTGGACAGCCAGGACGTGGAGGCTCAAGGGCCGGAGAAGACGCTCGAGGGCGTGGACGCGGTGCTCGTGCCCGGCGGCTTCGGCGTGCGCGGCACCGAAGGGAAGATCGCCGCGGTCCGCTACGCGCGTGAGAACAAGCTCCCCTTCTTCGGCATCTGCCTGGGCCTCCAGATGGCCGTGGTGGAGTTCAGCCGCACCGTGCTGGGCTTGAAGGGCGCCAACAGCCTGGAGTTCGACGAGCACACCGCGCACCCCGTGGTGACGCTCATGGAGAGCCAGGTGAAGGTGCAGGACAAGGGCGGCACCATGCGCCTGGGCAGCTACGCGTGCGCGCTCAAGCCCGGCAGCGTCGCGCACAAGCTCTACGGCCAGGAGGCCATCCAGGAGCGCCACCGCCACCGCTACGAGGTCAACAACTCCTACCGCGGCCGGCTCCAGGAGGCCGGGCTCGTCATCTCCGGCCACAACCCGGAGCTGAACCTGGTGGAGATGATTGAGCTCGCGGACCACCCGTACTTCGTGGGCTGCCAGTTCCACCCTGAGTTCAAGAGCAAGCCCTTCGCCCCCCACCCCCTGTTCTCCGGCTTCATCGGCGCGGCGCTCGCCCAGCGGGACGCCCACCGGACCCCGGCCCTCCCGGTGCGCTCATGAGCAACACCCCCTCCATCGAGCTGTGCGGCCACAAGGTCGGCCCCGGCCAGCGCCTCTTCGTCATCGCCGGCCCGGACAGCATCGAGTCCGAGGAGATGGCCCTGAGACACGCCCACCTGCTCAAGGGCATCACGTCCCGGCTGGGCGTTCCGTATGCCTTCAAATGTTCCTATGACAAAGCCAACCGGACCAGCGGGAAGTCCTTCCGCGGTCCGGGTTTGAAGGAAGGTCTGAGAATCCTGGACCGCGTCCGTCGGGAGGTGGGAGTGCCCGTTCTCACGGACGTCCATGAAACCAGCCACGTCGGGCCTGCCGCTGAAGTCGTGGATATCATCCAGATACCCGCCTTCCTCTGTCGGCAGACGGACCTCGTGGAGGCGGTGGCCCGCTCGGGCAAGGGGGTGAACTTGAAGAAGGGACAGTTCGTGGCCCCCAAGGACATCGTCCACTCGGCGAAGAAAGCAGTGGAGGCGGGCAACCCCAACGTGCTCGTCACCGAGCGCGGTTCCTCCTTCGGCTACAACAACCTCGTCGTGGACATGCGCGGCTTCGCCCAGATGCGCGAGGCCGGCCTCGTGGTCTGCATGGACGCCACCCACGCCGTCCAGCTCCCCAGCTCCAGCGACGGAAAGACAGGCGGCGAGCGCCGGTTCGTCTCGCTGCTCGCCCGCAGCGCCGCCGCCGCCGGGATTGACGCTTTATTCACAGAAGTCCACGAAGACCCCGACCGTGCCCTGTGTGACGGTCCGTGCTCGCTCAATCCACAGATGTTCGAGGACGTGCTACGAGATGTACTCAGCATCCGCCGCGCGCTGGGTCACGAAGCCAGTTGATGCATGCGAAAGGTGAGGAGGCCATGCAGACGGAAGCGCCTTCCAAGCCGGGCAAGGAAGAGCTGACGTCCCGTGCGTCGCGCGTGCGACTGCTCGTGTTCGACGTGGATGGCGTCCTCACCGACGGCGCGCTGTATTACGGCGACAACGGCGAAGTGATGAAGCGCTTCAACGTGAAGGATGGCCATGCGCTCGTCATGGCCCGGCTGGTGGGCCTGCCCGCCGCCATCCTCACCGCGCGCACGTCCCGCATCGTCGAGGCGCGAGGCCGAGAATTGGGCCTCGCCGCCATCTTCCAGGGCCGCAAGGAGAAGGGTCCCGCCTTCCTTGAATTGCTCGCCCAACTCCAGATACCCGCGAATCAGTGCGCGTATATGGGAGACGACCTGAACGACCTGGACCCCATGTCACTCTCAGGGCTGTCCGCCTGTCCGGCGGATGCTGTTCCAGAGGTGCGCCAGGAAGCAGACTTCGTTACGACGAACGTGGGCGGTCACGGAGCCGCCCGTGAGCTTGTGGAGCTGTGCCTCCGTGCCAGTGGCCGTTGGGATGACGCCGTGGGTCTGATGAGAAGCACAGATAAACGCAGCACGTCGTAGGGTGGGTTGATCAAACCCCGCATTCAAGGTAGGTGTTTATTTCCATGGCTAGTGGAACGATGCAGTCCGAGGGGAGTACGGCGATGACGGACCAGCTCTACACGACGCACGACATCAGTCGGTTGCTTCAGGTGGACCCGTCGACGGTGAGCAAGTGGATTGACCGCGGCATCCTGATGGCCTTCCGGACTCCGGGTGGCCACCGCCGGGTGCGTTCGACGGACCTGCGCACCTTCCTGGTCACCCACCAGATGCCCGTGCCCGAGGAGCTGGGTAGCAGCACGGTGCGCCTGCTGGTCGTGGACGACGAGCGCCCGGTGCTGGACGCCATCAAGCGCGCGTTCAAGCCGCACGCGAACCAGGTGGAGCTTCAGACGACCACGAGCGGCGTGGAGGCGCTGCTGCTGGTGTCGGAGCAGAAGCCGCACGGGATGATCATCGACCTCAACATGCCGGACATCGACGGCATCGAGGTCTGCAAGCGCATCCGCGCGCGCAAGCAGATGGAAGGCGTGCGTCTCATCACCATGACGAGCATGCACACGCCCGACGTCGTGGAGCAGTCCAAGCAGGCCGGCGCGGTGGCGTGCCTGGCCAAGCCGCTGGACGTGACTCAGGTGATGGAGCTGTTCCGGGTGCCGCTGGCGCTCAACACCAGCGCTGCTCGCAAGTGATGGGACGGGGGCTTCCGCCGGCCACCGCGGAAGCCCTCGGGTCGCAACGATGCTTGCGGGAGTCGCCGCGCCTCGCGACAGCGAGGGCAGCGGCCTCCCTGATGGGGTGTTGATGCACGCGCATCAACCCTGGACCTTCACCTCGACGACGCGGGGCTTGGTCTCCTCGCGACGCGGCAGGGTGAGGGTGAGCACGCCATTGTCGTAGCGGGCCTCCACGCGGGTCGCGTCCACCGTCTCCGGCAGGCGGAACTGGCGCGCGTACACACCCGAGGCGCGCTCCTGGCGCCGCAGGGCGCTGCCCTCCGGCACGGCTTCGGCCTTGCGCTCGGAGCGCACGGTCAGCACGCCGTCCTCCACCTTCACCTGGATGGCCTTGGCGTCATGGCCCGGCAGGTCCACGCGCAGCGTGATGCCGGACTCGGCCTCCAGGATGTCCGCCGCGGGCGTGACGGTGCGCTCGGCGTCCTCGCGGACGCCCGGCGAGGCCAGCTCGCGGAAGATGAAGTCGAAGTCGCGCAGCAGCGGGTGGGTGACAGCGGCGTTGTTGAAGGGATAGCGAGCGTTCAGCATGGTCGTCTCCTGTTCGTGACGTCCCTGGGGACGCACGTCGTGCGGGTTCACGGTCGTTGTTGAAGTGGGTGGCCGGGACCCTGTTTCCAGGAGCGCCCGGCAGCGCCTCACAAGACTCAAGAGAACCATGCTTCGGGACGTGTCAAGGAACGGCCCCGCACGTCCTGGAGCCCCCGCGAAAGGCCTTCGTACCCGCCTGCCTGCCCTCCTGGCGGGGGGCCAGGCTCAGTCGTCGTCGCGGCCCAACGTGACGGCGGCGCCGTCCTCGCCCCGGGTGACGTGCACCTGCCAGGGGCGGCAGCAGACGGGGCAGTCCTCCACGTAGGACTCGGAGGAGGCGCCCAGCGAGTCCACGTCCACTTCGACCTCTTCGCCGCAGTACGGGCACATCTGGGTGGCGGCGTCCGCGAACGGTTGCATGGTCCAGCCTCCTTGCCTTCAAGCCATGTTCCCCTGCCTTCAAGGCAGGTTCATTGACGTGGACTGAGCGTCCGCGCCATCAGACGCTAGAATCCCCACCCCATGGCTCCCCCTTCCCGGAATCGCATCGCGGACATCCTCGTCAAGGCGCGCGTCATCGACGAGTTGCAGCTACGCAGCGCGCTCGCCTCACTGGACCAGTGGGGCGGACGCGTGTCGCGCGTCATCGCGGACCTGGGGCTGGCGTCCGAGGAGACCATCACCCAGGCCATCTGCCAGGGCCTGGGAATGCCGCGCGTGCAGCTGGGCAACCTGACCAAGGACGCGGCGGCGCTCGCCCGCGTGGAGGTGGGGCTCGCCGAGCAAAAGGGCGTCTTCCCCGTGCAGCTCAAGGACAACGGGAAGACGCTGGTGCTGGCGATGTCCGACCCCACGGACCTGGCCACGTTGGACCAGGTCGCGGCGCGCAGCCGCGCCCGCGTGGTCCCCATGGTGGCGGGCGACCGTGAAATCGAGCACGCCATCCTGCGCCACTACCGCGGCCAGGAGCCGGTGGAGAAGAAGCGCTTCAAGCCCGACTCGAACAAGCAGCAGGACGCGGGCGAACTCCCGGAGGAGGAGGAGTTCAAGGTCGTGGACATGAGCGGCAAGACGGTCGTGAAGCGCATCAGCGACATCGTCGACCCGAACGCCGCGCCGCCGCCCCCCGCCGCCC